>JBEBGU010000875.1:0-2245 GCA_040081325.1 Prosthecobacter sp. | reverse complement strand
CATCATGCAGCGCGGGCCGCAAACGGCCACGGATCTGGCGTCGGTGATGAAGCGGGATTTTGACGGGATCAGCAAGCACCTGCGCGTGCTACGGCGTGGCGGCGTGGTGCAGGCGATGAGTGGTAAGGATCGGCGGCTGATCTATTTTTACATCCCAAAAGCCAACCAACCGGAACCCGGTGTGCTGGACTACGGTAAAGTGCGCCTGGACCTGCGTGAGGCTGCCCCCACCGAACCCGTGCTGAGCGTGCGGCTGTGAGTCTCATTAGTCTTTCTCCAGAACCCCCAAACATGCCGCCCCAGACCATCCAAATTTTCCTGCCCGGTGGTAATCCCCGTGGCATCCGCGTGGCTGAGATCACGACTCGCATCGTCCAGGTGATCGAGGTGCCGCGCAGCCTGCTGCCTGACTTTCTCAAGATGCCTGAGAGCGATCAAGTGGCGCTCTACTTCCTCTTTGGCGAAGCGGAAGACGGCAGTGAGCAGAATGTTTACATCGGCCAGACGGGCGACCTGCGCGCTCGCCTAGTTAAGCACAACAAGGAGAAAGAATTTTGGGAGCGCGCGCTGGTGCTCATCTCAAAGACGGACAGTCTGATCACTAACCACGCGCTTTTCTTGGAGTGGTATTGCATCCAAGCCACGCGCAAGGCGGGACGTTACGTTGACGAGAACGGTAACAGTGGAAGTCGGCCACACACGCCTGCACCGCTGGAAGCGGACTGCTTGGAGATCTTTGAGACCGGGCAAACTTTGCTGGCGACGCTCGGATATCCCATCTTCTCCTCCGTGGCCAAATCCGCCGCCACGCCAGTGAACATCGACGAACTCGGATCTGCGAACTCTGGACCTGCGGTTGAATCGGCCGCTGTCACCTTGAACGCCGACGAACTGTTCTTCTGCAAGGCCGATGGGGTGAAGGGCAGCGGCATCTACACGCCAGAAGGCTTTGTGGTGCTAAAGGGGTCCATTGGCCGAAAGGAGAACAAGCATGGGCTCATCGGGCACGCTTATGAGCAGCTACGACTGAAACTCCTGGAGTCGGGAGTGGTGAAGGTACAAGGGGACGACATCATTTTCACCAAGGATCACTTGTTCTCAAAGCCCAGCCCAGCCGCTGTCGCCCTGATGGGCCGACCGGCGAACGGCTGGCTGGACTGGAAGACGCAAGATGGCAAAACGCTGGACGCGCTGAAGCGACAGGTGGCCCTTTAATTCCATATGAAACTGTCGATCACGCTGCCCGACCCGACGTTGCTCTCCTGTCCGCCGTTGGATGTCGGCATCCCTGGTGCGGCGGAGATGCGGCACTTCTGGCGCAGCGGTGATACGAAGGACCTGCCGGAGAACCCAGATGTGCTGGTGGTGATGGACTGGCTGAACCGGATGGCGGTGGTGGGTGGTTTCGAGCGCCCATTGGGGCAACTGGGACTGACGCATCAAGACGTAGTGGATACAGTTTTTCAACCCGCCGAGAACGGTGATTTCAAACCGCTGAGGGCAGCTCACCCGTTGGCGCTGATGCAGTGCCTATGGCGGATCGGTGTGCAGATCGAGCGTTGTGGCTACGATGACATGAGGCGACCCATTGCGGGGGAAACCTTCTGTGGGGTTGGTGAGTTCTGGCGGCAACTGCGCAGCAAACTGATCCGGAATGAGGAATGTCCGTGCCTAGTTTTTGCGACAGCGGGAAGATAGGGCTGTCTGTCCCCAGCCTGTCTCGAAAATTCATTAATCTCTGTTTCCTCTGCTGCCTCCTGTAAATATTCTGGGCTGCTTGCACGGGGCATTTTGAACAGGAGGAAACAGAGGCAGCAGAGGGGGCGTGACGCTAGGCGCTGGGTTTCATGGCTTGAGATTGGGGAAACTCGTTGGTGAAAATCTGTGGCCAGCTACGTTGAGTGCCACCCCATATGATGAAGTCTCTTTTCTATTCTTTGCTGCTTGTTTCCACGGTCACTGCTGCCCCTGTGCCACTGTTTGATGGCAAGACTTTTACTGGATGGGAAGGGGAGACGACAAAGGTTTGGCGCATCGTTGATGGGGTGATCATGGGTGGTTCGCTGGAGGGGAATCCGCAGAATGAATTCCTGGCGACGAAGAAGCCGTATCGAAACTTCCGCCTGAAGCTGGAATACAAACTGGTGGGCACGGAAGGTTTCGTGAATGGCGGGGTGCAGTTTCGCAGTGTGCGGATCAAGGAACCGCCGAACGAAATGTTTGGCTATCAGGCAGACATCGGTGC
>JBEBGU010000874.1:0-2248 GCA_040081325.1 Prosthecobacter sp. | reverse complement strand
CTGCCACCCGCAGGCGGCCTCACCAATGCCTCCGCGCTTCTTTGCGAAGCCGTCCGCTCCATCAGCAAGGACCGCCTCATTACCCGCTGGGGCAGCGTGTTGCCGACGACGATGGCGACAGTGGAAGATCGGCTGCGGGTGTTGATGGGGCTTTAGCTGGCGGCAAACAGCGGGCGCAGCACCTCGATTTGACCAATGAGGATCAAATCAGCCCTTAAGGGGATCATCGGCTGAACAGAACGCTGATTTCATGCCGTAGGTTTGTAGTCATGATTCACCGTCATCTTTGCCTCTTTTTCTTCTTTTCCACCTCTGTCATCGCGCAGCAGGTTACTCAGCCACTTCCACGTTTACTCACGGTCACGCCGATGGGCGGACAGGTGGGCACGAATGTGGAGGTCATGATCACGGGGGACAGCATTGAAGACGTCCGCGAATTGCTTTTCTCGACGCCGAAGATCACGGCGAAGCCTGTCGCGGGAACGGATAACAAATTCACTGTCAGCATCGCAGCGGATGCGCCGGTGGGTGTGCATGATGCGCGGGTGATGTCGCGGCTTGGCATTTCGTCAGCGCGGGCGTTTTCGGTGGGCAAGCTGCCCGAGGTTACTCGCAGCAAGCCCAATAACACGTTGGAGACAGCGCTGGCGCTGGCTACCAACTCCGTCTGCAACGCGGTGATGACCAAGCGCGCGGTGGACTTCTATTCGTTTCAGGGAGCGAAGGGGAAACGTGTAGCACTGGATTGCGCCTCGGTGGGTATTGATTCCAAGCTGACGCCAGTGCTCATCATCGCGGATGCTCAAGGACGTGATTTGATGGTGAATCGGACCAGTGGTGTGCTCGACTTCACGCCGCCTGCGGATGGCACTTATGTGGCGAAAATTCATGGCCTCACCTTCCAGGGTGGTGCGGAACATTTCTACCGTCTCGCCCTGCAGGATGGCCCTGCGCCGCGTCAGGCGGCTACGGCGACGGTGAGCTCGATGTCTTGGCCACCGACGGGTCTTGCTGCGACGGCCAAGGCCAACGAGACCGAGCCAAACAATCAGCATGCTCAGGCGCAGAAGGTGACACTTCCGCTGGATGTTGCAGGCAGCTTCTTCCCGGCTGCGGATGTCGATACGTATGAGTTCTCCGCCAAGAAAGGCGAAGTCTGGTGGGTGGAAGTCGCCAGTGAGCGTCTTGGTTTGGCCACAGATCCCTTTGTGCTCGTGCAACGTGTCACGAAGACGGGTGACAAGGAAACCCTCACGGATGTGGCCGAGCTTTATGACATCGCCAGTCCCATGAAAGTCACCAGCAATGGCTACTCCTATGATGGCCCGGTTTACGATGCGGGATCGCCCGATGTGATGGGCAAAGTCGAGATCAAAGAAGACGGCCTGTATCGCCTGCAACTGCGGGATTTGTTCGGCGGCACGCGCAGTGATGCGGGCAATGTCTATCGTCTCATCGTGCGCCAAGCCGCGCCTGATTTTGCACTCGCTTCATGGGCTGTTCACATGACGCTTCGCAATGGCGACCGCGCGGCACTTTCCAAGCCGCTGGCTCTGCGCGCGGGCAATACGGTGGCCTTTGAGGTCGCGGTGATCCGCCGTGATGGCTTTGATGGCGAGATTGAGCTCAGTATGGAAGGTCTTCCTCCTGGCGTGATAGCTGCGGGCTTAAAAATCGCAGCGGGCAAGTCCGTGGGCCACATGATCATCAGCGCTGCTGGAGATGCCAAGCCCGTGTTCGCCATCGCGAAGATGTTTGGCCGCGCCACGATCCATGGTGCTGCGGTGACTCGTCCGTGCAGCGTGGCATCGGTGGAGTGGCCGGTGAAGGACGCCACGGGAGACATCCCCGCGCCACGTCTCATGGCAGACATTCCAGTGAGTGTCAGCGACTCCGAGTTAGCCCCCATCACCATCACGGCGAGTGAAAACAAAGTCTGGGAGGCCAAAACCGGCGAGACACTTAAAATCCCGCTCAAGATCACCTGGCGCAATGAATTCAACGGCACCTCGATCAAGCTGAAGGCCTACGGCACTGGTTTTGATGGCGTGAAGGAGTTCGATCTTCCGCTCAAAGCCGCCACACAGGATGCCGTGCTCGATCTCGCTGCATTGAAGACAGCGGCCGGTGACTACACCATCGCCTTTTATGGCATCGGCATCACCAAATACCGCTACAACGCAGCCGCCGTGCCCACGGCAGAGGCGGCACTCAAAAAAGCCGAACAAGAATCCACGGCCGCAGCGGC
>JBEBGU010000873.1:0-2249 GCA_040081325.1 Prosthecobacter sp. | reverse complement strand
AATCATGGAAGACGCCGTGCTCGACGTGCTAAAGAAAAAAGGCCTCGGCTATCGCTGGTATCGCAAAGGCAGCATGTTCTGCCTCTTCTTCACCGAGAAGGAAGTCCACAACCTCCAGGACGCCAAGACCTCCGACCTCGTCGCCTTCCGCAAATTCTTCCACCACTGCCTCGACAACGGCGTGTACTTCGCCCCCAGCCAGTTCGAGACCGGCTTCATCAGCCTCGCCCACGACGAAGCCGACATGGCCCGCACGGCTGAGGTGGCTGCTGAGGCTCTCTCAACACTCTAATCCATCATCCATGTCTTCTCCTCGCTTCGCCGTCGCTCAGCTCGATGAAATTCCTCCGACACCTTGTCCCTGCGGGCAAGCTCGTCGCGCTTTCAAAGAGCCTTGGAACACACTCGCCACCGTGCATCTCACGGACATCCACGCTGACAGCAAGGCTCACTACCATCAGAAGATGACAGAGATCTACATCGTGCTGGAGGGCGAAGGCTATCTCGAAGCCGATGGCGAGCGCATCCCGCTCAAGCCGATGACTTCCGTCATGATCCGCCCCGGCTGCGTGCATCGTGCCGTCGGCAAACTCAAGATCATCAACATCCCCATGCCGCCCTTTGACCCGGCGGATGAGTTTGAGGTCTGAACCATCATGAAAGAACTCTACTCCAACTTGGATTCCAGCCGCATCGGGCTTTGTCAGTCGGTGCTTGAGGGCGCGGGGATTGCTTGTTACGTCCAGAATGAAAACTCTCCGTGGCTGGTGAACATGATGTCGCCCGTGGTTCAGCCGACACTCTGCATCATGGATGATGAGCGCTATGCCGAGGCGGTCGCGCTCTTGAAGCCGCTGAACGACAACGAGGCATCGACTGGCGCAGATTGGACCTGCGCCAAATGCGGTGAAAGCAATCCGAGCAGCTTCGAGGTATGCTGGAGTTGTGAAGCGGAGAAAACAGCCTGATTCAAGGCACTCGCTCTTCAACGTGAGCCCATGAACCGCAGCGCGGTTCTCCATGAATAGATATGGTCGAACGACCCCTGGACCAGATTCGTCAACGAGGATGCGTGCCGCAACCCTGGAAGGGTTGCCCAATGCGCGCCCAGTCCGCTGTCCACCTCACGTCCCTCATGACGATGATATCGCTCGCGCAATGGGCAACCACCTCCGGGGTTGCACCTGAATGCCTGACGCGCCCTCGGCCTACCGGGGGTTTCGTGCCTGAACCCCCGGCTATTCGTGGGGAACCACTCCGTGGTTCAGGAATATCGGGCACGAAGGGTTTCGGGATCGGGCGTGGAGGAAGCTGATTCGTTGTCATGCGGCGATTGCACGTTTATCTCGCGCCCTGCAAGCAGCTCAGCCTCCGCCCATGTCCCCCTTCCAGCTCAACACCGAATACGCTCCATGCGGCGATCAGGCGCAGGCGATTGAGAAGCTGGTGAAGTCCATCCGTGCGGGGAATCGGCACCAGACTTTGCTCGGGGTCACGGGCTCCGGGAAGACGTTCACGATGGCGAACATCATCGCGCAGATCGGCAAGCCGGCGCTGGTGTTTTCCCATAACAAGACGCTCGCGGCGCAGCTCTACTCGGAGTTTAAGAACTTCTTCCCGAACAACGCGGTCGAGTACTTCGTCAGCTACTTCGACTACTACCAGCCCGAGGCTTACATCGCGCGCACGGATACTTACATCGAGAAGGACTCAAACGTGAATGACGAGATCGAGCGCCTGCGCCTTTCCAGCATGGGCGGGCTCATCACGCGGAAGGATGTCATCGTGATCGCCAGCGTCTCGTGCATCTACGGTTTGGGATCGCCCGAAGACTACGAGGGCATGATGCTGCCTGTGCATGTCGGCCAGCAAATCTCACGCGAGACATTGCTCACGCGACTCGTGGACATGCTTTATGAGCGCAATGATGTGCAGCTCAAACGCGGCACCTTCCGCGCTCGCGGCGATGTGGTGGAGGTTGTGCCCGCTTATCTCGACAGCGAGGCCATCCGCATCGAGTTCTTCGGCGATGAGATCGACCGCATCAGCGCGGTGGATGTGCTCACAGGCACCGTCACGCTAAAGATGCCGAGCTACACCATATTCCCCGCGAAGCAGTTTGTTACACCAGGCGACAAGCTTAAAAAAGCCATCGTTAAAATTCGCGACGAGATGACCGAGCGCGTCGCGTGGTTTGAGCAGGAAGGCAAGCTGCTCGAAGCGCAGCGCATACGAATGCGCACCGAGCA
>JBEBGU010000872.1:0-2249 GCA_040081325.1 Prosthecobacter sp. | reverse complement strand
GCGTGGTTTTAGCCACAGTTGTGCTCAGTGGTGCGGAGAAGCGGTCGCTGCATCCGCCAGACGTTTGCCTGCCCGCGCAGGGTTGGCTCATTGCGAGTGCTACGCCCATCGAGGTAGATCTAGGGGGTGGTCGGCTGGTGACGGCGACGCTGATGAATATGTACCGTGATGTGCAGGCTGAGAGCGGTCAGCGGGCGCGCATTCGTGCCTTTAACATCTTTTGGTACCTTGGCTCAGACGGCACGACTTGCGCAGGCTATCAAGAGCACTTGCTGAGGACTTACTCAGATGCCTTCTTCAAGAATATCAATCACCGCTGGGCCCTGCTGACTTTCTTTGTGCCGATTAAAAACTCTTCAGGAGGCTTCGATGACCCGTTTGCTGAACTTGCGGCATTAGAGGAGACTAAAGATTTCATCAAAAGTCTGATTCCACCGATGCTGGTGAAATGAAAACGGGGTTGTTCGATTGATCGACCGAACAACCCCCATTCATGTGTTTAACCAAGCTCGGCGATGGCTTCATCAAAGGCCTCTGCCATGACGGCGATGCCTTCTTCGAGCGCATCGAGAGGGATGGTGAGCGGTGGGCAAATCTTTACTGTCTGGCCCCAGGCTCCAACGGGTGCGAAGAATAGCAGGCCCTTCTGATAGCAGAGTTCGATGACGCGATGTGCTAGATCATGATCGGGCTGCTTGGTACCGCGTTTCACAGTTTGCAAACCTGCGACGAGTCCTACTCCGGTGACGTTGCCGATGTGCTCGGGATGCTTGGCCTGAATGGCTTTGCACGCGGCAAGCAGGACGGGGCCAAGATGGGCGGCATTGCCGGTGAGATCTTCACGCAGCAGTTTGCTGATATTGGCGAGAGCAGCGGCACAACAGACGGGATTACCCGAGTGTGTGCTGGTCATGGAGCCAGGCGGAAATTGATCCATGATGTCGGCGCGACCAATCACAGCGCTCAACGGAAGCGAGGACGAGATACCTTTCCCGCAGCAGATGAGATCGGGGACCACTCCGTAATGCTCGAAGGCCCAGAACTTGCCTGTGCGGCCAAAGCCCGACTGCACTTCATCAAATGTCAGAACCACATCATGCTCGGTACACCAAGCACGCAGTTTTTGAACATACTCTACAGGCGCAAAGTCGGGGCCGACTCCCTGATAGCTTTCCATGATGACTCCGGCGATCTGAGCTGGCTTCATGCCGCTTTGTTCGATGCCTTTGAGGAAGCCCTCAAAGCTACTGTCGGCCTCCCAATAGGTATCAGGGAAGGGGACGTTGATGATGGCTTGATCAAGATTCACGATCCAGCTTTTCTGGCTGGCCATGCCGCCTGCTTGCTGGCTGGCCAGAGTGCGCCCGTGGTAGCCGCGCTCGAAGCCGACGATGCCGATTTTTTCGCGTCCGCCGACCTGGATGCCGTGCGCGCGTGAGAGTTTGATAGCGCACTCGGTGGCCTCACTGCCGCTGCTCAGGAGAAAGACTTTCTTCAAAGGTTCTGGCGATACGCTGGCGATCAGTTCGGCCAGTGCTGGCCGCTCTTCACTGGGGAAAACGTAGTTGTGGATGAGGCCGCTATTGACCTGATCGATGATGGCCTGCCGCACTTCTGGCACGCCGTGACCGCAGTTTGTGACGAGCACGCCACTGCTCCAGTCGAGCCAGCGATTGCCATACTTGTCGAAAACGGAGATGTCCTCTGCCCGATCCCAAACGATGGGCGGCATCCCACGCATAGACAGTGGCTCGAACTGGCGACTGCGCTCGATGTGCTGGAGGGAATCCGGGTGCGGCACCTGAGTGCAAATGGTGCGGTATTTAGTGGAGACGTGTTGGACAGTCTGGGGGGTGGTGTCGAATTCTTTGCCCATGGGGTTGGAGTGCGCTGATGAACGCGAACGATCATCGCTGGAGGTCGCTGCCGTCGCTACTCGCAAACTGGCGGCTGTGGGTATTTTTGTGATGGCCGAGATCAATGGGCGAAAATCCTGTACATCAGAAGCTATGTTGGTCGGCTGATGAACTTGGCTTGGGTCGCTGTGAAGCCAGACAGTCGGGCTATATATTTATGGTATTTATGGTTGAAGCTTTAAAGTGGGCGGCTTATACTTCAGATAAGTTAATTAGTTGAAACGTGCCGTCATGAAAAAATGCAATCGTCCAACCCCTCCCTGCGAGAGGCTACAGCAAGCTATTCGGCTGGCTTTTGTGTTCGTGGTTTTGAGCACCGCTGGGACACTGACT
>JBEBGU010000871.1:0-2253 GCA_040081325.1 Prosthecobacter sp. | reverse complement strand
ATCTACGGTCCAGCTTTGAGCGTAAGATCACTTCGGGTATAGTTGGCGAATACATGGGCTATGGCGTGAATGGCGTGGCGGCTAGTCAGGGACTCTTGCTCGTTGGGTCCTCTTTTTCGAGCGGCGGTGTGGGTAATACTCGACTCTATGATCTGCGCACTGGAACCTTCATTCGACGAGTGCTGCCTTATGATCTCGGTAGTAACGGTTATTTTGGCTGCGCACTCGCCATATCGGGAAACACCGCGCTGATCGGCTCCCAGTCAGATGATTCACCCGTCACAGACATCGGCTCGGCCTATCTGATTCAATCGCTGACAACAGGCATGACGACGACCAAAGTGGCCGCTCGTAGCGACTTCGCACCTTCAGCGCCTGAGGCAGTCTTCAGTGAAATCGGTGATGCTTTCATCAATAGCGATAGCGAAGTCGCCTTTGGTGCAAAGCTTTCCGGCTATGGCTCTCATGCAAACACTGACACTGGAGTGTGGAGCACGATGCGCGCTGGTGGCACACTGAGTTTGTCAAAGATGAGCTATAACGGATTAGGTGCTGGCACAGTGCTCACGGTTGGCACCCCCATCATCAATCAAGAGGCGACAGCACTCTATCCCATCACCTACAAAGTCGGCGTCGGAGGCATCACGGCGCTAACTAACAAAGCTATTCTCGCAGAGAATGGCAGCTCTGGCAGCAGCCTCATCCAAACCGGCGGCACCGTCGCGCCCTTCGGTACGGCGAAGCTGATGAGCTTCACTGAACTCGTGCAAAACAATAGCTCGGCTAAGGATAGCTGGGCCATGACCTGCACCCTGCTGCCAGAAGCCGCAACGAGCACCACTGCACTGAATGACTCCGGCCTCTACATCCGCGACATGAACGGCGCGCAAGATGGCCGACGTGAAGGTCAAGATGTGCCGCCAACAAACGCGGTGGACTATGGCCAGTTTACAGGCCGCGTGGCCTACGAGGTCGATTCTATCGTCTTCTCTGCTGCCACCACGGCTACGGTTGCGAGCAATGCTGTCATCATGCAGAAGTCCTTTGGCATGACTGAAATCGAAGTCGCTCGTAAGGGGCTGCCTGCACCCGTGCTCGGTGGCCCTGTGTTCTCAGTCTTCATCGGTGAAACCGTGGACTCACTGAAACGTGTCGTCTATCGCGCAACAGTCACTGGCGCTGGCATTACGGCGGCTAACAATGAAGGTCTCTGGGCGCGAACTGGCGGTGCAAGCCATGAATTGATCCTGCGCAAAGGCCCTAACGCCACGTTGCCCGTCGGTTTGACCATCGCAAAGATCATTCAATTCTGGGGTGTTTATGGTCCAGGCTCACAAGTCATGGCGCTCGTTCAACTCGGTGGTGTCGGCATCAATGCAGCGAACGATCAAGCCTTGATCCTGGTACAGGAAAATGCCGCACTCACCTTCCTCATGCGTGAAGGACAAGTCGCACAAGGCTGTGATGCCGCGACCATCGGAGTCATCACTCGCGTCGAAGTTGATCCCTACGGCGGCTCATATGCCGTGCTCAGCACGCTTGTCGGATCATCTGTCGGTACAAATCTCGCGCTATTCACGGGCCACACGGACGTCGGTAACGCCACCACTCACGTCACATTGCGCCGCCCTGAACTCTATCTGCGCAAGGGCGCGCTTTATGATAATCAGCCGAGCAAGATCAAGTCACTGAGTCTGCCCACCACCAACAGCACTGCCAGTGGAGCGAGCGGGACCGGACGTGGAAGAGCAATCAGTTGGGACGGAGATTTCGTCGTCACCGTCGAGTTTGAAAACCTGGTTCGCCAAGTCATGAAGAGCCAGCTCTAAGCTGGGTTGGCACCGAAATGTTCTACTTTCATCAATTGAGTCAGCACTTACCACACCCGCCCCATTATGAAGATACGATACGCAAAAGTATTGCTCAATGCCGCCACACTTCTTTGGCTGGCGCTGACTCCAATCGCACACGCCCAGGCATCCGGTTCGCCTAATGCGCTCAATCTCCATGCCAACGGCTCCGTCGTCTTTGCCACAGCGGTGCAGCCGGATGGCAAGACGATCATCGCGGTGAATTCACCTCCGTGCTTGGTGTCGCACGCAGTCGTATCGTGCGGCTCAATGCCGACGGCACGCTCAACGACTCCTTTGATCCCAACGCCAACAGCTACATCAGTGCCATCGCCATGCAGGTTGATGGTGCCGCGCAGCGCTGTTAGCTCCAATGCGAACCTCTCTAATATCGCTCTCAGCA
>JBEBGU010000119.1:0-8634 GCA_040081325.1 Prosthecobacter sp. | reverse complement strand
GTATAAGAGACAGAACTTGATGTCACCAATCAAACCACGACCACCTTCTTCGATTTTAAAAACGACACTCGAAAAGCCTTCTTTGGCCGAAGGGGCAACATCATAAGTGACGCCTACATCGGAGAAACCTTTTTTCTCATAAGCCTCGCGGATCTTTTGCTGTGCTGTGGTGAGTTTTGCGTCATCGACGGGGTCTCCCACTTTGATCTCGATGTCTTTGAGTAGCTTGCTGTTGTCAATGGCTGCATTTCCCAGGAAACTAAGCTCGGCGATGCCGCCACGGCCAGAGACGGTCACCACGACGCGCACGCCGCCAGCCATATCAACGGCCTGAATGTCCACATTTTCGGCGGAGCCTGTCGCGTAAAGCGTGCGGATGTCACGCTCGACGGATTCATCTGTGTAGGGTTCACCCACGCGAGTGGACATTTGGGCACGCACGCGGTTTGCATCCATCGTGGCGGCTCCTTTGAAAACTACATCCACCTGACGAACGATCTTGCGACCTGCAGCTACGGGGGAGTCGAGGGAAACCTGGGCATTAATGCGCAGGATTGGGGCGCCGATGAGAGTCAGTGCCAGCAAAGGGCAAAGAATGATTCGTGATGAGAGGGAGACTCCGGTCATAGGGATGATAGATGAGGTCTGAAACAAGCTCCGCCCTTGGGTGGGCGGAAGCGCTCAGTAATGCTGGCCTAGCGATGATGCGTCAAGGCGTAAAAACGCCTTTGTCGCTTAACTCAGAAAGCAGAAAGCCCGCCATGGATCGTGTCGAAAAGCATGCCCGTGAAGATCAGCGGAACAACTCGCGGAAGAAACTTTTTGTCTCAGTGCGCGCCTTGTCAGTCCAGTTCCAGGCCTTGCGTGCCGTGCGCTTGACGGACTTGGCGGCCCGTTCGCCTTCTCCCGTTTCAGAGTTCGACTCCATGGCGATGCGCGGTGTCCAGTCCTGAAAGGAAAGTGCGCCCGTCTCAGCGGAGACGACACAGAAGCCAACCTCATAGCCAGTATCGTCTTTCAAGGCTAGACCCCACTCGGGTGCCCCTGTCTCGGCATTGGTGGCAAGCTGGTAGTCCACACTGATAAAGCTGCTCTGGGCAAGTGCTGCCGCCTTGGCAGCCACCACGCGCGCATCAGCACTGCGCTCATGAAGTCTGGCAAAATCCACAGTCCGGCTAGGTGCTGGGGAGAGAATCTTGGAGCCAGCTCCGGCGGGGATCGCCTTCCACTGTGTGCCTTCCAGCTTCACCGTGATGCGCAAGACTTCATCACTGCGAAAGGCATCACGCGAGAACGCCACCCATTCGACAGGCTCTGAAGTCGTGCCCGTGCCTTTGAGTAGAAGAATATTTCCCGCCACCGCCTCCCCGAAACTCTGCGCCACAGCGCGCGGGATTTCAGGATTGGCGTGCAGCATTGAACTGCTAGTGAAGACACAGGCGAAGGCAAGGAGGGTAGATTTCATAAAACGGTGAATCGAGGATAGGAACATCCGAAGCCTGAAGCAAGATTGCTTTTCCATTCTTGTGCCGCCGCTCAGGTTCAGGCTTCATAAAAGACAGACTTCATTTGGCAGCCACCCCAACAAAGATTCCAAAAGTGCGTATTCAAAGCAGTAATAAGCCTTGTTGGTTGGAATGCAGTCCGCTTCAATCAGCATTTACGCAGTCCGCGCTCCGAACGCATCCCATCAATCAACCCAACTGGAAACCTCACCGTGAAATTCAAGTGTCCCTCCTGCGATATGCAGCTCAAGGCCGAGCCGGAAATGTTCGGCAAAGTCATCCGCTGTCCCGGCTGCAACACCAAAATTCCCGTCCCGGAAAATCCTGGAGAAAACCCGGCCGCCTCAGGTCTGCCGATACCGAGCGGCTTTACACCGCCACCAGCGGACGATGTCTGGGGCAGTGATGCCGATGTGCCTGATCAGCCCCTACAGCCGACTTTTGCGCCGTCATTCTCCCCTGCCCCCACAGCAGCTCGCGGCGGCTGGGCGGAAAAAGATCCCACCAACCCAAACTCGCTACTCAGCTTTGCTATTGGTTTGGTCTTATTCATCGCCTGGGTTGGGATTCTGTTTCCTTTTAACCCAAGTGAGAAGGTGCCAGTGGCCGAGTACACGACCATGCAGTTTGTGGCCTCACTCTTCTACAAGCACATGCTTGTTAGCTTCACGAACACCCTCTTCTTCACCTGGGCCATGTCTATCGTGTACTTGAAGTTCAAAAAGCTACGCCATCAAAGAGAGGCGCTCATGCTAGACGTGCTGCCATGGGAAATGGGCGCTGAAATCAATGCCGACAATGTCGGCTCATTCATCGACCAGCTCTACAAACTGCCCATGAGACTGCGTGACAGCATGATGGTGAACCGCATTCGCAAAGCACTCGAACTTTTCGAGGTGAAGCAAAACGTCGGTGATGTGACCAACATGCTCTCCAGTCAGTCGGACATCGACAGCATGAGGATCGGCGGCAGCTACACACTATTAAAAGCCTTCCTCTGGGCCATCCCCATCCTCGGCTTCATCGGCACCGTGCTCGGTCTTTCTCACGCCATCGGTGGCATGAACTTTTCCAATGTCGAAGATGTGAAGCTCATCATGGAATCCATCAACAAAGTGACCAGCGGTTTAGGCACTGCCTTTGATGCCACACTCCTCGGTCTCGTGCTGGCCATGACGCTGAACTTCCCGCTGAACTCCATGATGAAGGCTGAGGACGACTGCCTCAATGACATCGACTCCTTCTGCAACGAAGTCCTACTGCCACGCCTCAACGACGGTGGCAGCATCGCTGGGGGTGATACTGGCGGCATTATGGAAGTGCTGGTCAAAGCCGTCGCCAATGCGCAAAAAGAATTCCTGGTCGATCTCAACAGCCTCTCCGCCAGAATCAAAGATCAGGCCGACAACCTAGATAAACGTGCCGCTGCGCATCAGGAGCGCGTCGATACTGAATTTGCCCGCGCCATAAGCCGGATGCGTGAAGATTTCACCACCTCTGTCAGCGATGCCGTAAAGCAGAGCAGCGACTACAACCGCGCGCTCGCCAGTGGCATCCAGAGTCTGAATAACGTGCTCAAGGAACTCGGCACCCAGCAGATCATTATTCATCAGGTCAAAAAGAAAGGCTGGTTTAGCCGTGGCGAATAACCCCTCACCTCTCCGCATTCCTCAACACTGACCTCTCATGGCAAAGCGCCGCCACAGTGCCAAAGACGAGATTCTACTGGTCCCGTTTTTGGACATCTTGTGCTCCCTCATCGGGGTGCTCATCCTCATCATCGTCGTGCTGTGCGTCTCACAGTCCCAGCAGACCAATGGTCGAACGCCTGAGGAAGTGCAGATGGCTCAGGAGCACAAGCGCATGAAGAAGGAACTCGCTGAGCGGGAGAAGCTAGACGTCATCCTCAAAGAGAAAATCGCAGAGCTAGAGAAGCTCAAAGCTGAGATCGAAGACAAGGAGCAGCGCTATTTAAAATTCCGCAAACTGCTCAGTTCCTCCAAAGAACTTCAGGAGCAAAACAAACTCATAGCCACCAAGCTCCAAAAGGAACTCGACGACCTACTCACAGAGATCGATGGCCTGAAGAAACAGCAAGATGATAGCAAAAAAATCATCACTGATCTCATGGCCGAAATCAAAAAGCGTCAGATTCCCGCCGACAAGAAAGTGCCGCCCGTCGTCGTCCAGCCTTCCGGCACAGGAATACCTGATACGACCAAAGTCTATTTCGTCGAATGCGCCACAGGAGCGCTCAAGATACTCGGCGCTTGGGGCGCTGACTATCGCCTCAGCGCCACAGCGGAAGTCATCGTCGCAGATGCTGCCTACAATCACTTTCTCACCGAAGTGGCCAAGGACAAAAACGCCCTCATTCTTTACCTCATCCGTGATGACGGACAGGCAGCGTTTAACAACGGCGCAGGCCGAGCTGAAGGAGACTACAAGATACGTGTCGGCAAGCTGCCCATCCCCGGTCGCGGCCAGCTCGATCTCGCCCTTTTTGAAAAGTATCGTGGTAAAGTCTCACCGCCGCCCGCCGCCGCGCCAGTCAAACCCAAAGTCTAACTCACGCACCTAAGACTCATGGCAAAAAAGCGCAAACATGAAGATCAAGAGCTGCCATTCGTGGCACTGATGGACACCATGACAAACGTCGTCGGTGTGCTCATCATCGTGCTCGTCATGGTCGGCATCAGCATCGCCAGCGCCGTGCGCAAAGTCCTCTCTGATCTGCCGCCCGTGACGCCTGAGGAGCACCGCAAGCTGGTCGAAGAGATGAAGGAACTCCCGCCGCCGCCTGCCGATCCGAAGAAGATCGAAGAGGACAAAAAGATCGCCGAACAAAAGCTCAAGAAGGCCATCGAAGATCTCAAGACCATCGACACCACCTCCGCCGAGTCGCAGATGAAATTCATGGATCTGGAAAGCTTTAACAAAAAGCTCGAAGACGCCCGCAAACTCCGCGTGGCCCAGAAGGCAGAGGTGGACAAGCTCATCGCCGAAGTCGAGCGCATGAAAGCGCTGCTCGACCAGACCCCCGTCTTTAAGCCCGACCCGCCGACATACATCCGCCTGCCCAACCCGCGCCCGTTTCCAGAGAAGCCAAATGAAACCCGCATCTTCGTCGCCAAGCAGGGTGTTCTTTATCTCAACGAGAAGACCTTCATCCAGCCCATCCTCGACGGACTCGACAAGATAAAGAGCCAGTTTGAATACAAGGAAGTCAAGATCGACCCCTTTACCAAAATGCTCACGCAGGTCTTCGGGAATGCACCAGCCGCACAGCAGGCTTGGCCGGAGATCGCGCCGTTTGTGAACACCTTTCAAATGGATCAGGTAGCGCTCACCTACAAAGCTCTCGTGATCGGCAAACTCCCCGCCACCAAGCAAGTCATATCAGCCATCGGCGACATCTCTCTGGGCACCCGCCGCACCATGCCCGTAGTAGCAGAGGCCATCGTCGGAGCCGTGCAGGGAAACCTCTCCAAATGGACCGCCCTCGAACCCTCCGTTGATCCCTTGAAACCCATCATCAAGGCCACCTCCTCTGGCGGAAAAGTCAGCTTCACCTGGGGTGCCAAGACGATTGAAGTCAAAGCCAATGCCAAAGACGTGCTCGACTACTTCGTCAAAGACTTGGCCGACATGCCAGGTTTCAAGGGCCGCAGCCGCGACAAAGTCATCTATGACGCCTTCAAGCTTCAAGCCGTCTTAGAGCGCGCCGCAGCTAGCCCGATGATGAGCAGTTCATCCTACACTTTTAAACCCAGCCTCAAGCCCGGCATCGCTTTCATCCAACTCGAACTCACGCCCAAAGCAGGCGGCGGAGAGTCTCTCGATCAGATGCGCAGTGAAGGCTCAAACTACCAGCGGCTCATGCGTGGCGTCAAAGCAGATGCAAGCGGCGTGGCCATCTTCCAGGTCATGTCAGACGCCTTCGCAACCTATCACGAAGCCCGCCGCATCGCCGATCAGATCGGCGTCGCCGCCACCTGGGAGTTCCTGCCCAAGCTCGACCTACTCGTCAACGTCACCACCTATGAAGTGCAGCGCTTCGCCGTCACCACGGTTGCGCCACCTGCTCCTGCGGGCACCGTCCCCGCCGTTCGCATCGCCGCACCAAAGCGTGCCCTGGATTGAATGTTAGAAGCACTCCGCTGCGTATGATTGCCGATGCCATCTCCCGATCATCCATGCGCCGGTCATACTGACCCACACGCATTCATGTTCATGAACCCGCGTGTTCGTGAAGGCGTCGTCGTGCATGGCCGGCGCTCCGTTTTGAAAACGAGCCTCGCGGGCTTGGGTGCGCTGACTTTACCCGGCCTGATGAAACTGCGCGCAGAAGGTAAGACCACAAAGAGCAATAAAGCCGTCATCCTACTCTGGATGACTGGCGGCCCATCACAGATTGATACCTGGGACCCGAAGCCGGATCGACCCATCGAGAACCGCGGACCATTCAAGGCGATCAAGACCAAGCTGCCCGGCGTGCGCATCTGCGAATACCTGCCGAAGCAGGCGGCCATGCTCGACAAGTTCACCCTCATCCGTTCCGTCGATTGCCGCTTCAGCAATCACGAGCCGAACATGGTCATGCAGACCGCCAATCTAACCAACGAACCGCGCACCAATCCGAAGGCCAAGCATTTCCCCTCCTTTGGCAGCATCGTGGCCAAGCATCACGGCTCGAATCACCCGTCCATGCCGCCTTACGTCGTGCTAAACATGAAATCGCGCTCGCATGTCGCTTGGGGCGGTTATCTCGGCACACAGTACGATCCCTTCGATGGCAACAACGCCACCAAGCTTTTCCAACTGCCCTCCGGCCTCAGCATGGACCGCTTGCACGCTCGCCAATCTCTTAGCAAACAGATGGATGGACTCCGCGCCGACCTCGACGCCAGTGGCATGATGAGCGCCATGGACAGCTTCGGCCAAAAAGCCTTCGACATCATCGCCGGTGGTCGCGCGCAAGAGGCATTCGATTTGTCCACAGAACCGCAAAAAGTGCGCGACCGCTACGGCGAGCACGACTGGGCCAAACAAGCGCTACTTGCACGTCGTCTCGTCGAGCGCGGCTCATCCTTCGTCACCATCGACCTCAGCAATCACAGCGCCTCCGGCACCTGGGATAACCATGGCGACAACATCCCGCCCTACGGCGGCATTTGGAACGGCCTGCGCCCGCTGCTGCCCGTATTCGATCACGTCATCACCACCCTTGTTAGCGATCTCGCCGAGCGCGGCATGTTGGACGACACCCTCGTCATCACCATGGGTGAGTTTGGCCGCACACCGAACCTCGGCACCCAAGGCAGCACCGATGGCCGCAACCACTGGCCTCAAGTCATGTCCATGTCCCTCGCTGGTGGTGGCTTTCGCCACGGCCAAGTCATCGGAGCCTCCTCCAAAGACGGCGGAGAGATCGCCGAGCGAGCCGTCACTCCAGGTGACCTCGCCGCGACGATTTACCACCACATGGGCGTTCCGCTCGACGCGACCTACACCGATCATCAGGGCCGCCCGAACTTCATCGTCGATCAAGGCAAGCCGCTCGGAGAGCTCGTTTGAGCTGCGATCGAAAGCCTCATCTCATCACAGCCCTCACTGATTCAAACTGCGAGCAAAGGTCAGTAATCGATTCATGACAGCCTGGGCTTTTCTGTCAGAAATCGCCCCCTGCCCCGTTCCCGCGCCAGATCCACACCAGCGTGTCGGCCAGCGTTTGCTCAAAGACACGCTTGTCGCAGTGGCCCGTGTTCTTGCTGAAGACAAAGCGATGGTGATAGCCCTTCTTCTCCAGCGCGGCGTCGGTGCGCAGGCCTGCCATCACCCAGTTGTGATAAGTTTCCTCCGCGTCGTTCGCGCGATTATCTTTTTCGGACACATGCGTGAAGATGCGCAGCGGCTTCACCTCGCTCGTTTCGATCAGCTTCATGCCGGAGTGGTACTCCCACGCGCCGAGCGGATACTTTGCTTCTTCCGGTGCATCGTCATCCTGTTGGTCAACAAAGGTGCCGGAATACGCGATGATGCGCCTAAACCAATCGGGTCTAAACCAGCCCATCGTCAACGCCGCCGCACCGCCTGAGCTGCACCCGATGACACTACGACCCCACGGATCATCCGTGAGGGCGAACTTCGGATACGCCGCTTTGATTTTCTCGTTGCTCAGCACCGCAGGCAGCACTTCATCGTGGATGAACCGCGCGAGCCGGTCGGACATCGTGTCGTATTCGAGACCACGCTCGCTGTTCTTGCCATCGTTGCCACCATTCTCGACTGCGACGGCCACAAAGGCGGGCAGTGAGCGCTTGGGATCCTTGGAGATCGTGAGATTGTCCAGAGCGTTGCTGGTGAGTTTGAGCTGTCCCGGACCGTCATGAATGACAAGCACGGGAGCCTTGGTACCATTCTTGTAAGCTGCAGGCACATAGACGGTGATCTTCCGCTCCACACGCACGGGCTTCTTGTCGGGTTCGAGGGTCTTGTCAGTGCCTTGGAATATTTTGCTGCTCGCCAGTGGCATCGAAAACGTGAACGTCTTGCCCTTGGGATTGCCACGATCCGTGAGATCAGGATCGATCTTGTAGTCGGGGCCCACTTCAAAATGACCATCGCCTTCGGTGCCGGAGTTCTGAACGTCATCGGCAGCGTGTGCGGTGAAACTAAGCAAACCGATGGAGACGAACAAGGAAAGTAAACGCGAGAGGTGCATCGCGGATCGTCTGCACTCAGCAACGGATGTCAATGCTGCACGCTCGGCAAGAACTGCACAGCATCAGCCACTACCACCTTGTCCGCCTCGGTGCCCTCGTTGGAGACCCGTACCCATCCCACACGACCCGCTTCAAATCGAAACGTACCGAGCGAACGGAAGAGACGATCATGCTTCGGCTCCTCCTGCTCATTGATCCGCATCGTGGTGTCGCCATCCGCATGATGAATGGTTACCGGTGTCTTCGTGGATCTCCGCACATTGTAGCAATGGGCGAGGCGCACTTCATACCAGCCCGCCTTGGGCAACGTCGGAGTGAAGGTCACGGACTTCGTGCCTTTACCAGCCTTCATGTCATGCAAATAGCCAAGCCCCACATACGGCGGCGTGTGTGTGGAATACTGC
>JBEBGU010000118.1:0-8651 GCA_040081325.1 Prosthecobacter sp. | reverse complement strand
GAATCAATCCGCGACTCCATGCTCGCCGTCAGCGGCCAGCTCAATCTGAAAATGCATGGACGCGGCTACAATCTCTTCGATCAGCGCGGCGGCCTCAGCGGCTTCGATCCTATCGAAATCTTCACGCCCGACAATCAGCGCCGCATGATCTATGCCCACAAAGTTCGCCGCGAGCCCGAGACAGTCTTCGGCGCTTTCGACTGCCCCGACGCAGGCCAAAGCACCGCCATCCGCCGCGCCAGCACCACGCCAATTCAAGCGCTGAATCTCTTCAACAGCCTCTTCACTCTCGCCCAAGCCGATGCCTTCGCCTCACGCGTGAAAAAGGAAGCCGGAGACGACATCGCCAAACAAATCAACCGCGCTTATCTTCTAGCACTCAGCCGCGCTCCGACGGCGGATGAACTGCGTGAAACCGAACCAACCGTCCGTCAGCACGGCATCGCCACGCTTTGTCGCGCACTGTTTAACTCGAATGAGTTCCTTTTCATCCCATGAGCCCTCAAGTGGAAAACCTCTCCCTCGCAGGTCGCCATCTTCTCGACCGCCGCCGCTTCCTGTCGAGCAGCGCCACTGCGCTTGGCTCCATCGCCTTGACGAACTTGCTCGGGATGGATGGCCTGCTCGCTGCTGACAGCCCGCTGATCAACCCGGCGCGTCCGTATGCACCGCGACAGCCGCATTTTCCTGCCAAGGCGAAGAACGTCGTTGTCATCTTCTGCGCTGGCGCAGTGAGCCAGCTCGAAACCTGGGATTACAAACCCGAGCTGATCAAATGGGACGACAAACCGCTGCCAGGCGGCCCGGCGGTGACATTCCAAGGCCCGGCGGGCAATCTCGCACGACCGCAGTATGCCTTCCGCCCGCGTGGCCAAACCGGCAAGTGGGTGAGCGACATGATCCCGCATCTCGCGGAGCTGACGGATGACCTCGCGTTTGTGCATTCGCTCACGAGCAAATCAAACACGCATGGACCTGCGGAGAACTTCCTCTCCACCGGCTCCGTGCTCGATGGCTTCCCGAGTCTCGGTGCTTGGACGACATATGCACTCGGCAGCGAGAATCAGGATCTGCCCAGCTACGTCGCCATTCCTGATCCGCGTGGTGTGCCGCAAAATGGCGCGAACAACTGGGGGCCGGGCTTCCTGCCCGCCGCCTTCCAAGGCACCACGATGAGTTCCAAAAGTCCCGTGCGCCATCTCTCCGCACCAGGAGTCTCCGCCAGCGCCGATCAAGCCGCGCGCTCTTTGCTTCAAAAGATGAATGCACGACATCTCGAAGCCAATCCTGGAGATCAAAAGCTCGCCGCCCGCATCGCCAGCTACGAACTCGCCGCGCGCATGCAACTCAGCGTGCCGGAGATCAACGACCTCAGCACCGAGCCCGCGCACATCCTGAAAATGTATGGCGCGGATGAAACCCAAAACGCCGACAAAGGCGCCTTCGCGAAGAACTGCATCCTCGCCCGCCGCCTCGTCGAGCGCGGGGTGCGCTTCGTGCAGCTCTTCAACGGTGCCTACGCCAGCGGTGGCAAACTCAACTGGGACGGCCACAGCGATCTCAAAACGCAGTATGACGTGCACGCCAGCATCCTCGACCAACCCGCAGCCGCCTTGATCCGCGATTTGAAGCAACGCGGCCTGCTTCAAGACACGCTCGTCGTTTGGTGTACCGAGTTTGGCCGCATGCCCTTTTTCCAAAAAGGCGCAAAGGGCCGCGATCACAACCCCGACGGCTTCACCTGCTGGATGACCGGTGCAGGCGTGAAACCCGGTGTCAGCACCGGCGAGTGCGACGAACTCGGCCAGAAAGCCGTGAAGGACATTCATCCGCTCTACGACTTCAACGCCACCATCCTCCACCTGCTCGGACTCGACCACGAGCGCCTCACCTTCGAGCACAACGGCTTTCAGCGCCGCCTCACGAACGTGGAAGGTCATGTGATCAAGCCGATGCTGGCGTGATCTATCTCAACGCCTTCTTCGCGAAGCATCTGAAGAAAAGCTGGCGGCAAAAAGGCTGCTTAAGGCTCCATGAAGAAGAGCCCGGTTTGGAAGTTGCCTTTGAGGAGGCCACCGACCCTGTTCTGCTTCTGTAGGATCACACCACCGAAGTTTCCGGTGGTGGCAGTGGCGGCGTGCTTGAAGTTTCCAGACACCACACCCTTGGTTGTGAGTGCATAAGTCCAGGTTTCACCGTTGAACTGCGAGGAGAGCTTGTCCTGGATGCTCCAGCCCACTAGTCGCAAGCCACCAGGGATGTAGGGCAGGTCACTGCCGAAGAATTTCGCGATGGCCGAACTGACGCTGGGCTTGAGCTGCAGGTCAGGGGAATTCGCAATTGGGACGAACTTGCTGCCCAATATCCGGCGGTTTATTTGGAAGCCTGAGGGGTAGAACTTGCTCTTGGCATCCGCCACTTTGCGCCAGCTCACTCGTCCGTCGAGATCGCTGATGCCAGCCAGATCACGGAAGCGCAGCTCCCCGGCGTAGAAGCCGGTGCCGAAGGGCACGTAGAAACTGATTTCAGGAACGCCGCCATGCTCTTTGTTCGTCAGCGGTGTCGCGACGGACAAAATGTTGCCGTCCGGCAGGGTCATCTGTAACACGGCATCCCCTGTGGCGGTGACGACAAGAACGCCATAGGCCATCCCCTGAGGTTCCAGCGTGCTGCCATTGTTGTCAGCGGGCATGGCAATCGTGTAGCTGCCCACATAGGCTTGGGCATTCCAATTGTAATCCTCCAGCAGCACAGCGTTGGCCGTGGTGATGCCATCGGTGACGGTGCCAAGCAGGCGCCACTCGGAGTGGACCATGCCTTCATTCATGTACTCCAACGTGTAGTTGAGAGAGGAGAGCCCCTTGCGCAGCACGGTGCCGCTGTAGGCACCCGAGCCAGAAGGGAAGGCCCCCACCACAGGCCACGAAACACCCTCCCAGAACACGTTTCCAGAGAAGGTACGGCTGGCACCCACCTTTACCTTCAAGCTGCCGAGGACGAGCAGTGTCTCGCCCTGGCCCTGCTTGAGCAGGCCGTTGGCGTTCATCGCGTAACTAATATTCGGTCCCACAGGGATGAAGGGTGAGTAGGTCAGCGGTGTCCAGTCATCCGGCGGCAGGGTCAGCGAAGGCGGTGCCGACACGAGACGGGAGGTGGTGACGAGGGCATACAAGCCCTTGGCGTTATTGAAGCCGCGCACACTCACGTAGTAAGTGCCAGGGTCCATCGTGCGGCTGATGAAGAAGTTCTTCCCGATGCCGTCATTGAAGGAGCTGATGAGATTTCCGCCGCCATCAAAGAGTTCGCCAAAGGTGTCCGTGACACCCGTTGTGAAGAGGGTCATAGCGGTCTGCTGGCTCACCGTGATGCAGAACATGTCCTGATCCCCAGCGACCTCGATCTTGCCATTCGTGGTGCTGCTCGGGGAGACGACCGTGGCTCCGTTGAAGCTGTTCGCATGGTCATCGGCGACGGTGAGGGTGGAAAGCATCACATCGTCAAACTCCGCGCCGTCTGTGAGCCAGGAGCAGTCATCATACTGCTGGAATTTGATCTGGAAGTCGGCGTTGTAAGTGATCCCAGCGGCAGCCACAGCAGCATCCAAATTCAACACACGAGTGGTGAAGTTTCCGTCCGCGTTCAGCAGTTGGTCCACGGTGTGCCAGGTGATGCCGTCTGCACTGATGCTCACGCCATCACCATTCGCGTGGCCGGTGAAGGTATCTGGCAGGATATGCGGCTCGTCATTGCTGTGACGGTATTTGAAAGTCAGGTACATGCCTACCTTCCCCGTCAGGTTGGCATGCAAGATAGCCTCGTTGAGGGAGAACAGACTTCCCGCGATTTTGTCATCCATGCGCAAAGCACCGGAGACGATGGCGATGCGGCCTTCATCACTCGAGTAGAAGCCCCAGCCGTCCACCGCGCTTGGTAGAGCAGGCTTGGCAAAGCTCTGAAGATTGTTCGTGAGCACCTGCACAGGCGTGGTCGAGTTGCCACCCAGACTGAGTTCGACGCTGATGCTATGACTGCCAGCCGTTCCGCCGTTGACCATGAGATTAGCATAGTGTGTGCCGGCGGAAAGAGAGCGGGCGTCAAAGCTCAGGTTGATGCTGTCTGTCTCGGTCATTGCCGTGCCTTTGGCGACGGAAGGCTTGCACCAAATCTGGTCGGCGGTGATCGCATAGTTCAGTGTGCCGGCGCCCGTGTTGCTGATCTGGAAGGAAGGTCCGCTGGGGGTGCCACCCGCGATGCCTGAGCCCACCAAACTGGCGGTGGAAACTTGAAGCTTCGGCGCTTTGAAATCGAGCACGACCTTGTCCACAAAGCCGCAGTCAAGGCCCTGGGCCTGGCTGAGATCCTTGATGTATCTCCAGTAGAGATCATGCATCCCAGGTCCCACAAAGTAGGTCACCTGTTTCCAAGGCTGGTCCAGGCCAGTGATTTGGGTGACCTCCGTGGCGTTGTCGAAGAAGCTCAGCTTGTCGCCGCCCGGTTCGCAGTCCACACGCCAGTAGAAGGACACGGTGCATGGCCCTGGCAGGTTGCGTAAGACCAACCCGCTCACACCTGCGTCAGGAAGCTCGGTGCCACTACGTACACAGTCGATCTTATCAAACGCGCCCACAGCCTGGCCAAACCATCCCCACTTTGGAAGGGTCGGTGAGGATTCCGTGACCCAGCTTGTAGCCGTACCGTGATCCACTGCGGTGTTGAGGGGGATGCTAGTCGCGGGCAGCACGTTCAGATTGATGTCGAAGTACTTCGCCACACCGTTCACCGGCTGCACGGTGACGCGAGCCGTGTTCAATCCAGCTTTCAACGCGGTTGCATTGATGCCCACGCCGATCGTGTCAGGTTCACCCGAAGTGCTGCCTGAACTCGGAGTCACCAGCACCCACGTTTTGGAACTGCTGACCGTGTAGTTGACCGTGCCTGTGCCCTCATTCAGCACATCAAAAGACAGCGCGGGTGGATTCTGCCCTAGCGTGGTGATGAGATCCACGCGGTTCTGAGTCAGCTCCAGATTCGCGGTGTGCCTCACATACCTCACTTCATCCACCCAGCCCGCATCCGAGCCAGTAGCGCTGATGCTGTCTTTCTTATAGCGCCAAGTCAGCTTCTGCGTCCCGGTCGCAATCGGCACCGTCACCTGCGCCCAATCCTGGCTGCCGCTGATTTGCTGGTTCACAGCGGTGCCGATCTCGAAGCTCAGTTTGTCAGAAGTTTCCGAGTTCACCTTCCACCAGAATTTAAGCTCGCCAGGCCCCTGCACGCTCATGCTGAAGGCCGTGTCCTGATTATCCTTCACAGGCGCACTACGTGCTGCGTCTGCGCTGTCATGAGTCAGCGCCGTCTGGCCATACCAGGGGGCGCTGCCGGAGGAGGAGACGGTTTCAGCAGTGTCCAGCGCCTGGGCCAGAGGCACGGTGTTTCCCGTCACGGTCAGCCGGACTTCCAGCTCTGCCGTGGCAGCGTCCGGTGCGGTAACGTAAACACGCCCAGTATAAACTCCCGACGCCAGCGAAGAGGTAGTGAAGCCGAGGAAAAGTGTATCCGTCTCGCCATTGGTGGCGCTGCCTGAGACAGGGTTCACATGCAGCCAGGAGGCATTGTCCGTGATGCTGTAGTTCAGCGTGCGGACACCAGTGTTCTGCACCGTGAAGGAGTAGGAGTCAGGACTGGAGGAGGGGCTGGTGGAGAAGGCCAGCAGCTTCGTGGAAAGGCGTATAACTGGTGCCTCGGAGCGCAGACCCTCGTGGATCAGGGAGAAGTTCTGCCGCCCGTTCACTCCCGTGAGGGTGCCTTTGTGATTCACCGTCACCGTATAAGTGCCCATCGTGGGTGCGGCGATATAAACCTGCTCCACATTATCGCGCACGTTGTCACCCGTCGTCGCCGCCGTACCGGGACTGGCCGGATTCAAAACATAGGGCAGCGTGGTGCCGCCGGGGCCGGTCACGCGCACGTCCAGGTCGTTTACGAGGTTGGCAGTGCTATTGTCCAGGCCGCCCTGCGCCGTTCCAGCGGGGTCTGTCCAGCAGATGGTGACGCGGATGGGGCCGATCTGGTTCCAGGCGAAGCTGTAGCTTTTGGAAGGCTGGGTCGTGGTCAGCGCATCCTCGATCATGTGGTTGTTCACGGGGGCATTTTTGTGGGCCAAGATCTGATCCGCAGCTTTCTTCGTATTCATCATGCCCCAACCAAAAATGTAATCTGGGCCTGCGCTGCCCAGATCATCCGCCGTGTGGAGGATCAGCGCCTTCAGGGTGCTCGCACGCATGGCCACACCGCTGAACTTGTCTGAGTAAAGCTCCTGCAGCAGGAGCGCTGAGCCGCAGGCACCGGGACTGGCCATGCTCGTGCCATCCTTAAGAGACTGCCTGTCGTCGCCTGATGAGGCGGCGGAAAGCACGTCCACCCCGACAGCCACGATGTCCGGCTTGATGCGGCCGTCGTCCGTGGGACCCCAGTTGGAGAACACGGCGATGGAGGAGGAGCCCAACGATCGGTTACCTGCGGCGTCCCGCGCATCGGTGACTGCACCGACGGTGATCACGTTTTTGCTGCCGCTGTAACCGGGAATGGTATCGTAGCCACTGCTTTGAAAGTCTGATCCCGGATGGATGGCAGGATTGTAGCCCTGGGGGTTGTTTTGAAAGAGAACCCCGGCCGCTGTGCTGAAAAGGCGTTGGAACGTCGCCCCCGTGGCCGGTGTTGCGTCATCACGGTCATTCCCCGCCGAGAAAAACGGCTGGTAGTAAGGCGAATTGAAGCAGAGGGAATCAATGAGCACCGACTGGCTGTCATACCGGCCAAACTTGCGGTCCTCCAATTCCAGCCAGTTACCCCAGTATTGGTTGCCAAACCAGCCGGCGTTTAAACCATAGGAATGGTTCGAAACCAGGACTTTGGCTCCCAGGGCGGCGGTGATCTGCGCCTCCGCCGTCATTTCCGCCACATCGTTGGGAAAGTCATAGGAAAGTATTCCGGCGAAGGGCGCCATGCCCAGCAGGCCAGGATAGAGTGAACCGCCAATCATGGTTCCCGCCACATGGGTGGCGTGGTCGCTGAGCGTGATCGTGCCTTCCTTCTGGATCACACGGCCTTTCAAGCTCCCGTGGGTGGAGCGCGCCGAACCACCATCCCATTCCCCGATGTTGAAACGACCGGTGCCATTGCTGCCATTGACCGAGTACGGAGATGTGTCCCTCACGAGATCGGTCTGGACGCTCTGCGCCGCCTGGACATTGTGCGTGCTGTAATAGACGGGGGAGCCGTCTGGCTCCAGACGCATGATCTCGCTCACGCCGCCTCCTGGCTGCTCTTCCCTGATCGGCATGCCCACCGCCTTGGCCCAGTTCTCCGCGCGGCGCTTTTCTGCCATGGCCTTGTTGCTCAGATACTCCACCATCTTCGCCCGTACCTGATCTTCTGGCAGATCGGGGTGATACCAATTCCCGGAAGCCAGCGCCTTCACCGGATCGAAATCCTCGATTCGCATAGGCTTCGCTGCCACAACAGGTGCAGCCGTGTTGCCAAGCACCTGGGTTATCGGCGGCACCGGCTTCGTGACGGCCTGGGGACTGCCGCTGGACGTGCTGCCAGACGTGGAGGCCTGGGTGGCTGGAGCTTCAGATTCAGATGCCTTGTTCGGCGTCGTCTTCAGGGCAGAGCGTATGACCGAGCCTGACTTTGATGCTTCAGGCTGCGCAGACTCATGGTTCAGCAGCAAAACGGATCCAATAATGACAGCGGCGAAAGCGGACAGGAGGAGCTTTTTCATGAGGGGAAGAATAGGTTGTCCTGCATCTACCGAATTTTCCTTTTTTGGGTAGTCAAATTACAGGCATTCCTCTTTATGTTTTATCAAATTTGGACTGCGCGGGTTGGCGGCGGGAAAGAAATGAAACCACTTTCGCTTCGTTACCCTCCTATGATCGGAAAAGCAGCACTTCTCACTCTACTCGCCGCATCCTCGCTTCAAGCGGTGGACGGTGATGTCCTTTTCGTTCGGCGCGTGTGGCCGTTGTTTCAGGAGAAATGCCTCGCCTGCCACGGCAACGACGAGAAGAAGATCAAAGGTGGCTACGACATGCGCACGCTCGCCGCCACGCTCAAGGGTGGCGAGAGCGAGCAGGCGGCACTCGTGCCCGGCAAGGCGGATCAAAGTCCGCTGTATCTCGCGGCGACGCGCAAACACGATGACTGGGAGCCGATGCCGCCAAAGGAGGCTGACAAGCTCTACGCCGAGCAACTGGCCTGGATCAAAGACTGGATCAACGCCGGGGCAGCATGGCCGGATGAGGCAAAGCAAAAGGCGATTGCGAAGGCCAACTCCGACAAGTGGAGCGCAGAGGATGGCCTTACGGTGAAGACGACTGGCGCGCTGTCGCCGGAGTGGGCGAACCGGCGCTACAAGCCGGAAGGTTTGTGGGCGTATCAGCAGGTGAAAAAACCAAGCGTGGAGCCAAGGGCGAAGGGCAAAGAGATTGATGCACTACTGGCGGTCAAAGATCCCGCGCCTGCTGCCGATGCGCGCACTTTCATCCGAAGGGCCACCTTTGATCTGACAGGTCTGCCACCCACGCCGGAGGAGATAGCGGCCTTTGAGTCTGACCTGTCAGACAAGTCCGACTCGTCTGACGCCT
>JBEBGU010000870.1:0-2263 GCA_040081325.1 Prosthecobacter sp. | reverse complement strand
TTGAGATACTTCTCTCGTTTGGTGGCGTCCTCGCGCGACCGACATGCCTCGTAGTAAACGAGTTCCACCGGCAACCGAGACTTTGTGGAAGGCACCTTGCCTTGTTCGTGTTCGGCGAAGCGCCGCCTGAGGTCGTTGGTGTAACCAACGTAGAAGTTTCCGTCGGCGGCGCTGCGCAGGACATAGACGTAGTGGAACATGGTGACCGATAACGTATCTCACGGGGTAAATCTGCATCTGCCCGAGGTCTTGATGCGTCGCCTTGTCCAATTTTACCCCGTGAGATAAGGGCGCCCGTTGGGCTATTCGCCTCTGGTTTGGGTATCTCACGGGGTGAAGGTCGATGATGACGTAGCAGCGCAGGAGGCGGTTGTAGAAGATTGACCCCGTGAGATAAGCACTCGTTTCGCTCTTGGGCTGTCGAAGCTGGTATCTCACGGGGCAGGGATCCACGAAGTAGTGGTCCTCATCGAAGGTGAAGCGCTTCTGCCGGGCCTCGAAGAGGAAGCCTTTGCCGAGTTCGAGCAGGAAATGCTCCAGCCGGTCGATGATGGCCTGCTCCAGGTCCGTCTCGGAGTAACCGGATTTTTCTTCCAGGCCGAGGAACTCGAGCGCGAGCGGTTCCGGGAGTTTAGTTCCCGCTGAGGTGCAGCTCATCCCGCCTGTTATCGACCACGGAGACGGCACAGAAAGTCTGGCGTTTGAGGACCAAAATACCTCCTCTGCTCCCACACGATTCATGCGGCTAAAAGTCACCGCACGCGCCACTCCCTGATCCCCACGCTGACAGTAAGCACTCCCGGTCACCGCTCCCGCCACGCTCAATCGCGATACTGTGCAGTGTTTTTTGTGCGATGAGCAGGCTTGTCGCAAGGCGCGGATTTGAGTATCTAACACTCATGCGCACCGAGCCTTCCTTTCCCCAGCAGATGTTCCGTCAGACGACCGAGGTCGTGGTGATCGTGGTGGTGGCGCTTGGCATTCAGGGGATCTGGAGCCAGCAGTGGATGAGCAGCCACGCAGTCTGCCTGCTGGTGATGACGCTGGCGCTGGCCAAGACGGCCTTCTTTTTCGTGGAGAATCTCCAGCACATCCTGCTCGCCACCTCGCACAACATTCCTTACCACCGTTTCCTCGGTCTGATGGGCGTGAACATGGCGCAGATCACGCTCTCCTTTGCGCTAGACTTCTGGTGCCTGGAGTCGGCTGACAAAGGCAGCTTCAGCTCATTTCAGGAGTCCTGGAGTCAGGCGGAGATCCTCTTCGAGTGTTTCTTCTTCAGCGTGCTGAACTTCTCCTTCTTTGGTTTTGGCGACGTGACGCCACAGACCATTCCGGCGAAGATCGTGACGATGATGGAGGTCATTCTGGCTTTCTTTACCGTGATCTTCCTGCTGTCCGATTTCATCAGCCTGAAAGACTCACTGCGGGGTGAAAAGAAGCGTGGTGAGTGATCAGCGTGACTCAGGATGAAACCGGTAGTGGCCGGTGAGAGGGAACTCGAAGAGGCGATCCTCACACTGCGGGCCGTGGCCGATGTTGTGGACGATCCATGGCCTCGCACTTCCATCCGGTGCAGGCACGATCATGGCGATATGCGGCAGTCTGCCAGAGACGGTGCAGGTGATAAGATCCCCCGGCTTGTAGTTCCCCGGTTCCTGAGTCACTGGCAGTGCTGAGCCGTGGCGCTTGAAGAAGGTCTGCAAATTCGGCACACGTCGATGGTCGATGTTTTTGTCGGTCGAGGCCAGCCCCCAGTTCTTCGGAGAGGCGGAAAAGGCGCGCTTCATGTCCTCATGTACAAGCTTCTGCAAATCGATCCCCAGCGAGCGGTAGGAGCGGATGACTTCATCCGTGCAGACACCTGTGTCGGCAGGGACATCGCCGCCGGGATAGTCCAGTTTCAGATAGGCGGGATCATAGCGCACTGTCTTGTGCGTCCGATCCAGCGCGGCATGAGCCAGCTTCGTGGCGAAACGCTCATCCTTGGGCAGATGCTTCCGCGCTGCGTCGGCCTGCTGAGATGTGTCCTGACCATGACAGCAGGTCACAGCCAGGGTGACTGTCAGCAGGCCGAGTTGAAATGGCTTCATAGCAACGTCAGCGGATTGACCCGCGTCTTCAGCGGCATGGTCACGCGCTGGCCGCCGAGGCGGTGGGACTCGAAGATGGCGCTGATCAGCTCGATGGTCTGACGGCCCTGCTCGGCATCGCATAGCGGGGTGCGGTTCTCTTGCATGGCGGCGATGAGGTCGCGCCCGGC
>JBEBGU010000869.1:0-2269 GCA_040081325.1 Prosthecobacter sp. | reverse complement strand
GCCTGAGAGTATCGGCGGCACGCCAGCAAACCGCATGATCCATCGTGAGACACAGCAGTTGCTCATCGGGCCGTATGTGATCGATGCGGAGCGCAAGGTGCGCGTCATCCCACCAAACAAGATGCCCGGTCGCCTCACGGGCAATGCACGACATCTGACTGATCCCGCCGACAAGGCCTACTACGCCACGATGGAAGAAGGATTGTATGAGGTGGATCTCAAGACGCTCGAAGTCACAGGCCATATCAAAGATGGCAACCCGCCGAAGAAAAACTTCTCCAAGGAAACCAAACCGGCCACGCTCGATTCCAAACTGCCCGGTTATCATGGCAAAGGACTCTTCAGTGGCCAAGGTCGTGTGGTTTATGCCAACAATGGCGACCGCGACAAGCGTGTGTTGACCGATCCGTCAACGCCGAGCGGTGCTCTCGGCGAGTGGACCAAACCGGGGGATGACTGGCAACTCGTGCGCAGAAATCAATTCACCGAAGTCACCGGTCCTGGTGGCATCAGCGGTAGCGAGCATCCTGAAACCGATCCGATCTGGAGCGTGGGCTGGGACCATCGATCATTGATCCTCATGTGCCTGAGTAGCACGAGCTTCCAAGCTCGTGAAGGAGCGAACTCGGAAGTTCGCTCTACATGGCACAGCTACCGTCTGCCAAAGTCCAGCCACAGTTATGATGGTGCGCACGGCTGGAACACCGAGTGGCCGCGCATTCGCGATATTGGCGAAGACAGCCTGCTCATGACCATGCACGGCGCGTTTTGGAAGTTCCCAAAGACCTTCTCACCCGACAACAGCGCAGGCATCGCCCCGCGCAGCAATTACCTCAAAGTCATTGGCGATTTCGCGCGCTGGGGAGATCGCGTGGTGCTCGGCTGCGATGACTCGGCAAACAAGGAATTCCTGAACGTCCGCAAAGCCAAAGGCAAGCTTGCCGGACCGGGCGAATCACAGTCAAATCTGTGGTTTGTGCAGCCTGAAAAGCTGGATCAACTCGGCCCAGTGATCGGGCGTGGTGCGGTCTGGCTGGATGACTCCGTCAAAGAGGGCGAAATCAGCGAGCCTTATCTCTTCGCAGGATACAAGCATCGCTCCCTGCAACTCGTGGCAGCCCAAAACGCGGCCTTCATTCTTGAAGTCGATGAAAAAGGCGATGGCCAGTGGAAAGAAGTCTCGAAGCATCGGCTGGAGCACGCAGGCAATCTCTGGGTGGATTTCCCAGCCGATCAGACCGGTGTGTGGGTGCGCCTGAAAGCTCAGCAAGACGGCCCCAAAGTCTCTGCCATCTTCCATTACCGAAACGACGACGTCCGCTCCGCCGAAGCAGCAGCCATGTTTGAAGGCATCGCGAAGCCAGAGGACAAAGAAGTCACCGGCGGCGTCATGCTGGCTCGTGGCGCAGGTTTCCGTACACTGCGCTACGTCACAGAAGCCGCCACCTGCTACGACATGGGCGCGGCCTTTGACCTAAAGTCCGTGGAAGACGCGAAGGGCATGGAATGGACCGCCAAGAACGCCGCCATTCCCACGGGCGTGCTTACGTTTGATGAAGCCTCCATCCTCTATGTAGATGATAAAGGCCGCTGGCGTCTCCCTCGCGGTACGTCGGCGCTGGACAAAGTCGGTCCACTAGGTGCCGAGCGCGTCTGCCGCGAAGTCTGCACCGAGCGCGATCTTTTTAATGCTGGAGGAACCTTCTTTGAACTGCCTGCGGAGAATGCGGGCGGCTTCGCCAAGCTGCGCCCCGTGACCACCCACAATCGCCGTATCAAGGACTACGCCAGCTATCGCGGCCTGCTCGTCATGAGTGGTGTGCGCAACGACGCCCAGAGCGAGCACATCGTCCGCTCCAGCGATGGCAAAACTGCCCTCTGGGTCGGCGCGGTGGATGATCTCTGGCAATTCGGCAAAGCACGCGGCGAAGGCGGACCCTGGAAGAACACCAAAGTCACCGCTGGCAAATCGAGCGATCCCTACCTCTTCACCGGTTACGACAAGAAACACCTCACCCTGAGTACCGACACGCCCACACGTATTTCCATTCAGGCAGACATCACCGGCACAGGCAAATGGGTGACCTACAAGAGCTTCGATGTCTCCCCTGGCGAAGACGTGGAACACGATCTCCCAGCCTCCTTCGGTGCCTACTGGCTGCGCTTCACCAGCAGCACGGATGCGACGGTGACGGCTTGGTTGAAATACGAGTGACACCGCAATCAGCATTTCCTGCTTCTCTCCCCGCTCATCCCCGCTAGTCTGGGC
>JBEBGU010000868.1:0-2271 GCA_040081325.1 Prosthecobacter sp. | reverse complement strand
CGCCATGGGAGCCGCGACTCTGGTTAAGCGCAGTTGTGTATCGAGGGCACATGTGGGTGCTCGGCGGTTGGTCCAAGGAGAAGGACAACTTTGGTGATGTGTGGCATAGCGCCGATGGAAAAACATGGCAGCAACTCGAGACTAAAACTTGCTGGAAGGCACGGCATGAACACTCGGTTTTCGTTTTCCAGGACAAGCTCTGGCTGGCTGGCGGTCACGCGCGACCTCTATCGAATGAGGTATGGTCTTTGAAATTACCAAGCGCGTGGAAGCCTCAAAGATAGAGACACTCCGCCATCAGAAAGGATGTGGACAGTGAGCCGTTTGCTTGCTGCTTCTTTGATTCAAACTCAACCACCTATGAAACTCCGCCTTCTCCCCTTCCTCGCCGCCGCTGCATTCATCATGCCAAACTTCACCAGCGCAGAAATTGCCGTGAAGAGCGGTGACAAAATTGCCTTTCTTGGCGACTCGATCACGGCGGGTGGTTGGGGCAATCCCGCCGGCTATGTGCGCCTCGTCATTGCCGGATTGGAGGCGAATGGAGTCAAAGCGGAGCCTATCCCTGCTGGGATCAGCGGGCATAAATCCGATCAAATGCTGGCTCGACTCGATAAGGATGTGCTGAGCAAAAAGCCGCAGTGGATGACACTGAGCTGTGGTGTGAACGATGTCTGGCACGGCCCGCGCGGCGTGCCTCTGGATGACGCGATGGCAAAGAGCGGCACCTACGACGAGAAGGTGGCCTCACGCGGCACTTACCAGAAGAACATCACCGCCATCATCGACCAAGCGACTGCCGCAGGCGTGAAGCCAGTGATGCTCACGGCCACGGTGATTCAGGAAAACCTCGCCAGCAAAGAGAACGGCCTGCTTGCGCCCTACAACGACTTCCTGCGCCAACTTGCCAAAGAGAAAAATGTGCCGATGGCCGATCTGTTTGCGATGTTTGAAGAGCGCATCAAGGCAGAGAACAAACCGAACGTCAAAGTTCTCACCAGCGACGGCGTGCACATGAATGGCGAAGGCAATAAGCTCATGGCCATCGGCGTGCTGAAGGCTTTCGGCCTCAACGAAGCCGAACTCGGCAAAGCGAAGGCCTCCTGGCCCGCGCTCGAAGTCGCCGCCGTGGAGTTTGCGAAAAAGCAGGCTGATGCCCGTGCCAAAGCTGCTGCGGAGAAAGCCAAAGGCACTCCTGCGCCAAAGTAGTGAGTGAAGCTTCATTCCCAAGATCATGCGGTTAGCCATCTTCCTTCTTAGCGCTCTAGCGCTTCATGCCGAGGACGTCACTTGGCTCGTGAACTACGATGGCAAAGCGTTGCCTGATTCGACATGGACCGCAGTCGGTAAACCCAATGCGAAGCTCGAAGCCGATGGCCTGCGCTTGATCGACGATGGCAAGGAGTTCGCGAACTTCCGCGCCGCGTGGAAGGCGAGCCCCGATGACGAGATCATCGTCGAAGCCACGCTCAAAGCCGGTGCTATCACCGGCTCACAGCCGAAGAAGCCCGCGACCTCCCTCTGGCCCTGGCGCGATGGCGCGCCGGTGATGGTGCAGGTCAGCGATGGGCGGCATCAGGACGGACTCGTGATCTTCCCCGCGCAAGCCACGAGCTTCACGGATCGCTTCGTCCCCATGGACACGACGAACCGCTTTCACACCTACCGCCTCATCATTCGCGGGACGGACATGGAGATGTGGGTGGATGGTGAGCAGAAGATCGTCGGCCAAAATGCCTTCTGGAAGAAAGCCGACTCGCCCGAGCCATTCATCCAGTTCGGATCGAGCGCCAAGGCTGCCACGGGTGATGCCTTGTGGTCCAGCGTGAAGCTCGGCGTGCGCAAGGCGACCACCACACCTGCCAAAGACCCGATCAAGCTCACCATCAGCGAGCCGTGGGAGATCAAGCGCGACGACATCCGCCAGACGCGCCCTTACCTTTATGACATGGGCCAGGGCCTGCTCCTCATGAGCGTCGCCCAAGGCCCCGACGCCTTCTACGAGCCCTATGGTTTGCTCAAATCAACCGATGAGGGCAAAACGTGGACGCCCATCCCCGGACTCGACAAGGTGGACACCACGCCGCTGCCCTGCCTGCGCCGCCCCGATGGAAAAATCCTCGCTGTATCGCGCTGGACGCGTTTGCAGCCAGATGGCCGTGTCACCGGCAAAACAGTCCACCTCAATGCTGATGCGACGAGCTACGAGATGATCGACAATGAGATCCTTTTGACAAAGCAATACATCGATGAGGTCGCAAGTGATCACAC
>JBEBGU010000867.1:0-2282 GCA_040081325.1 Prosthecobacter sp. | reverse complement strand
GATGCTGAGGGCGAGCTTTTCGTGGCGGAGGGGGATGAGAGCGATGGCACGCTGGTGAACTTCCACCCGCAGCATTCGATCATCCTGAACATCGAACCCGAGCATCTGGATTTCTACGATGGCATTGAGGCAATCAAGACGGTGTTTCGTCAGCTCCTGAGCCAGACGCCGGGTTACTGGGTGCATTGCGCAGAAGATCCGGTGGCACGTGAAGTCTGCGGAGGCGTGGAGAACTCGGTGAGCTATGGCTGGAGCCGCGAGCATGATTTCTCGGCGAACATTTTGGCGATGAAGCCGGATCGCTCGGACTTTGAAGTGTATCACAAAGATCAGCTTCTTGGTGTGGCGACGCTGGGGATTCCGGGCAAGCACAACGTCTCAAATGCTCTCGCCGCGATTGCTTTGGCGACCATGGTGGGAGTGACTTTTGAGAGCATTCAACATGCGCTAAAAACCTTCCGTGGAGCGAAGCGCCGATTCGAGATTCGGCACAGTGGCGAGCGCTTCACGGTGGTGGACGATTATGGCCATCATCCGAGTGAGATCGCGGCGACGCTGGCGACGGCTAAGGGGTTGCAGCCGAAGCGCATCGTGTGTGTCTTCCAGCCGCATCGCTACAGCCGTACGCAGCTTTTGAAAAAGGAGTTCGGCGCGAGCTTCGATGACGTGGATGAGCTCTTCGTGACGGATGTCTATGCGGCGAGTGAAAAACCGCTGCCAGGCGTGAGCGGCAACACCATCGTGGAAGAGGTGCGGGAGCATGACAAAGCACGCGGCGTGGTGCGTCCGGCGGCGAGCTTCCAGTTCACCCCGACGATGCTGATGTCTCGCGACAAGGTGGGCAATGCGCTGCGACCTGGAGATTTGCTGATCACGCTCGGCGCAGGCAATGTGCATGAAGTCGGGCGCTGCATCGCGAAGGATCTGCCGGTGCTGGAGAAGCTCTGGAGCATCCTCGAAGCGAACGGCGGCGGTTTGGCAAAGCTTTACGAGCCGATGAATCGCCACACGACCTTCCTGATCGGCGGCCCGGCGCAGTATTGGGTGGAGCCGCAGACGGTGGCGGGCTTTGCCGAGATCGTGACGCATCTGCGAAATGCCAGCGTGCCAATTCGTGTGATTGGTCGCGGCTCGAATTTGCTTGTCAAAGATGGCGGCATTCGCGGTGCAGTGATCCATCCGAGCAAGGGCGAGTTTGAAGAAGTGCGCGTGGAGAATGGGCAGCTCGTTTGTGGAGTCGGCGCACGCTTGAAGAAGATCGCCAGTGCGGCACGAAATGCCGGAATCGGCGGCCTGGAATGGATGGAAGGCGTGCCGGGGAATCTTGGCGGAGCCATCCGCATGAATGCCGGCGCGATGGGCGTGGAGATGGCGGATAACCTCGTCAGCGTGCGCTTCATCGCCGCGGATGGCAGCGTGCAAGAAAAGCCGCTGAGCGAGATCCAGCATCAGTATCGCAGCATCGCCGAGTTTGAAGAACGCTACATCGTCGGTGCCGTGCTAAAGGGCAAACCGGCCACAACTGAGGAAATCGATGAGGGGCTTGAACTCAGCCGCGTGAAGCGCCGCACCAGTCAGCCGATCGGGGCAAGTGCCGGCTGCATGTTTAAAAACCCACAGCTCTGCGGTGCCGGGAAGCTCGTGGATGACCTGGGGCTGAAAGGCCGCCGCTCCGGCAAGGTCGTGGTGTCCGAGGTGCACGGGAATTTCTTCGTCAACGAAGGCGGAGCCACCGCCCGCGAGGTCCTGGACCTCGTGGCTGAAATCAAAGAGGTCGCCCAGCGCGAGCGTGGCGTGCAGCTTGAGATGGAAGTGAAAGTGATCGGTGAAGATCAGCCGCTATCTTTGTAGCAGTCCATTCAAGCGAACTAACGAACGTTACCGCAGCCTGAAGTTCTGGTTGGTAAAGGAATTGAGAGTCGGACTCTGTAATGCGGCCTCAGCATTCTTGATGTCAGCGAGCAGGCTTTCATCTGGCGGTTGGATCTTGGCGATTGCACGGTAATGCTCCAAGGCGAGCTGGGCGTTATTGGTTTTTCGATAGACCATGGCAGCGGCCTTATGGGCATTGATGTGATCAGGGATGACCTCAAGGATGCGTTTAAAAACGGCGATGGATTCGTCATACCTGCCGACGCCAGCTAGGCCTAGCCCGACGGTGTAAACCACGTCTGGCTGGGTGGCTGCATCCTTGTTTAACTCAATCATCTTAGTGGCGGTTTCCAGCGCTTCCTGATGGCGACCCAATCTGAGCAGGGAGTTTGAAAGATTAAAACTAGCAT
>JBEBGU010000003.1:0-30751 GCA_040081325.1 Prosthecobacter sp. | reverse complement strand
GCTTGGTGTGCTCAGCTTTGTGTGTGCCTCTGCTTCTGGCTCTGGATCGACCCTGGGCGGCGCGCTATCACCGGGCCTACCCGGTGATTTTACCGCTGCTGCCTGCGGTGGCGATCTGCGTGATGATGTACCTCACGGGGGATGCTAGCTCAGGTTACTACGCGGGCCTGATCCTGTGTCTCGTGGGCACTTCGTTTGTCTTCCATTGGACCTTCCGTGAGATCGGTCTGACGGTCGGGTTGGTGATGACCTGCTACTTTGCGGCCACGGTGCCCAATCTGCATTACGATGGCGATTTTAGGTCGATCGGTTTGTTCATCAATAACACGCTCTTCATTCTGCTGACCTGCGTGATCCTCTACTTTGGCAGCCGCCAGCATCACGGCATCCGGCTGCGTGAGTTTGTGAATCGCTGCAAGGTGGAAGCGCAGCGGGAGGAACTGCGCAGTCGCAATGATGAACTCATCACCACTCTGCTGCGGCTGAAGGAGACGGAGGCGCAACTGGCGCAGAGTGAAAAGCTGGCATCCATCGGCAGACTGAGTGCGGGGATCGTGCATGAGATCAATAACCCGCTGAACTTCGTGAAGTCGGCGATCTTTGTTTTGAAAAAGAAGACGAAGACGATGCCGCCCGAAACGGTGGATTCGGTTCATCAGATCTTGGCGGACATCGGCGAAGGTGTGGACCGAGTCGCCTCCATCGTCTCTGACTTGCGGACCTTTGCCCATCCGGAAAGTCGGGGTCGTGCGCCTGTGAATCTCAATCAGGTACTGGCGAAAGTGGCGCGGCTGATGGCCAAGCATGTGGCCGATGCTGGTGCTGAGTTAGTCGTCGAAGTTCCTGAAACGATCGCGGTTCTTGGGGATGAAAATCACCTCATCCAGATCCTGATCAATCTGGTGCAAAACAGCCTGGATGCCTTGTCCGGGCGACCCCAGCCGAGGGTGGTCGTGAGTGCGGAGAGCTTTGGAGATAGCGTGAAATTGTGTGTGCGTGACAATGGCAGCGGCATCCCGAGTGAGCACTTGCAGCGCATCTTTGATCCCTTTTTTACCACGAAGCAGGTCGGCCAAGGCATGGGCCTGGGACTGAGTCTTTGCTACCGCATGATGCAGGGCATGGGCGGACAGATCGAGGCTTCTAGCGAGCCTGAAAAATTCACCGAGTTCACCCTCCAATTTCAATCCGCCTCACACACTTCATGACCGCCAGCCATCCCTTTCATATCTTGTATGTCGATGATGAAGAGAAAGCGCTGCTCTACTTCCGACAGTGCTTTGAGGACGAGTATGTTGTCCACACTGCCACTAACGCTGAGGACGGTTATCGGCTGCTTGAGAAGCATGGATCACAAATCGGCATCCTGATGACTGACCAGCGCATGCCCGGTGAAAGTGGCGTGGAGCTGATGGATCGTGCCCGCCGTCTGCTGCCTAATGTGGTGCGCATTCTGGTCACGGCCTACACCGACTATGATAGCGCCGTGAAAGCGGTGAACGAGGGCCGTGCCTGGCGTTATCTGCATAAGCCGCTTGATCCAGAGCAGCTCGGCGGCGTGCTGGAGCTGGGGATGGCGGCCTACCAAACTTTGCAGGATCGTGAAAAGCTGCTGCACGAGAAGGCTGAAAACCTGCGTGGTCAGCTCATGGCCGACAAGGTCAACGGCATGGGGATTCTGGCTGAAGGGCTGAACCATCATCTGCGCAATGCGCTCACCGTCGTGCGCGCCTTCATTGATCTAGCACCCATGAAGCTGATGGAAGAGATCGACGCGCAGCCGCCGCGCGATCCCTCCTTTTGGATTGAAATGCAGGGGCAGGCACAGGCGCAGATCGAGCGCATCCAGACACTGCTCACGCATCTGGCCAATGCCTCTCATGCCAAGAAACTCCAGCGTGTGGATGAAGTGAATCTCGCCGATCTGCTCATGGAAAATCAGGCCGCGTATGCCGGGCATTTGCAGGAAAAGCAGCTCCAGCTAGACATCGACATCAGTCCTCATTTGCCGCCGCTGCTGGTCCACTGTGAGCGCTTCCGCCAACTGCTGCGTCTGCTCTTCATTGAGGAGATCACCCACCTCCAGCCGGGGGACCGCATCCAGTTCCGTGCTCAGGTGGAAACCGATGCGCTAGGTGATGATCAAGCCGTCATCACACTCGCAGATAACGGTGCCTGGGGCGGCTCGAAAGACAATGCCGCGAACCTTTTTGATCCCTTTTACACGCGCAGCCGCAAGCCGGACGACTTCGGCGTGAACATGATGGCCTGCTACGTGACCCTGCATCTTCACGGTGGCACAGTTTCCGCCCGCAGGCTGGAGCCGCAGGGCCTTGAGCTGACTATGCGCCTGCCGCTTGATCCTGAAAAGAACACGCAGGAGGCGGAGGAGTTCCTGCGTCGTGCCATCAGTCACGAAGCGGCCTGGAGTCAGCGCGGTGAGTTGGCTGCGTGATTGCTGGTGCATTTAGCACTTTATTTTCGTGCCTAGCACTGACATCAAAGCCGTCGTGCAATCCGACTCCACCACCTCACGCCCGCAATGGCGCATCCTGCATTCTGAAGCTTCCCGTGGCTGGGGTGGGCAGGAGCATCGTGTGATGGCTGAGCTTTCTGGTTTCCAAAATCGCGGTTGTCCGGTGTGGCTGCTGGCTCATGCGCAGAGCCAGATTCTGCCGCGTGCCGCAGCGGCGGGCATGAATGTGCGCACCTGTGCTTTTGATCGCCGACTGTTGCCGCTGGATGCCGTGCGGCTGGCCCTGTGGCTGCGGCGTGAGCGCATCCAGGTCGTCAATACCCACAGCTCGCGGGATGGCTGGTTGCTCGGCATCGCCGCGCGGCTGGCGCGAGTGCCGCTTTTGATCCGTAGTCGTCATATCGACGTGAGTTATCCGAACCCAAGGGTCAGCCGCCATGCGTTCACGACCTTTGCCGATCATGTGCTGACCACGAGCCAAAAGATCACGGATCACTTTCAGCAAATTTTCCATCTCACAGACGACCACATCACCACGCTGCCGACTGGGATTGATGTGGCGCGGTTTCACCCTGAGGGCGCGCGGGCGGAACTGCCCGTGCAGCGTGGGCCGGGTGCGCCGCCAGTGATCGGTATGGTTTCCGTGCTGCGCTCTTGGAAAGGGCACTCTCTGTTCTTTGACGCGATCCGCCAAATCCGCGCGGCGGGCCGGGACTTTCAATTTGTGGTCGTGGGCGGAGGCGCGGCGGTGGAAACCTACCAAGCTTTAGCCCAAAAACATGGCGTGGCGGACTGCGTGCATTTTACCGGGCACCGTGAAGATGTGCCTGAGCTGCTGCGTGCGCTCGACGTGCTGTGCATCCCCTCCATCCGGCATGAGGGCGTGCCGCAGATTGGCTTGCAGGCTCTGGCCTGTGGCACGGCGGTGGTGGGGAGTGACTGCGGGGGCATCCCTGAAATCATTCAGGAGGGTAAAACCGGCCGCATCTTCGCTACCGGTGACGTGAGCGCCTTCGCCGCGCGGATCATCGAAGCCATCGACCACTCAGAAGACACGCAAAGGATGCGCCTGGAAGGCCGGCGCATGGTCGAGCAGCGCCACAGTCTGGACTTCATGCTGGATCGGCTGACGGAGATCTATCAGCGCTATCTTTAGTTTTCGTCTCGCTCTCAAACATTCGGCTGTAGCGGTCAAAGGTGAAGAAGGCGGTGGCGACAGCGATCCAGAGACCGGGAAAGCCGTCGAGAAAGCCGCGCTTTATGACGTAGGCGCGGGAAAAGCGCCAGCAGGGGCGGAAAAGGGTGTGCAGCAGTGACCAGCGCCGACCCTGGCTTTGCTGGGTCTGCAAAAAGACATCGGAGTACTGGATGTGCTTGGTCAGGTAGTGCTGGATGTTTTTGAACGAGTAATGCAGCAGATCCCCACGCAGCGTGGTGCAGGGTCCATCGACGACGAGCCGCTCATGCACCTGCCCGCCGCCGTCTGCCTGCCACTGGCCTTGGCTGCGGCGAAAGAGGCGCACTTTGCGGTCGGGGTACCAGTCCCCATGATTGATCCAGCGACCCATGAACCAGACGAGGCGTGACATCCAGGCACCGTCGAATTTGGCCTCATCACCGTGGCTGAAGAAGTGCTGGATCGAATCACGTAGCTCGGGCGTGAGTTCCTCATCACAGTCCAGGGCCAGAATCCACGGCTGGGTGCAGAGGCTCAGGCAGTGATTTTTCTGCGCCGTGTAGCCGAGCCATGACTGAGTGACAAAGCGCGCGCCAAATTCAGCGGCGATCTCTGCTGTGCCGTCTGTAGATCCTGAGTCAACGATGACGATCTCCTCAGCCAGACCAGCCACGCTCGTGAGGCAACGGCGGAGATTGGCCTGCTCATTGAGAGAGATGATGGAAATGGAAAGAGGCAGCCGAGTCATGGGAGTTTAGAGCCGGTGTTGAGAGTCAATGGTTGAGAGTTGAGAGCTGAATGAGCCACTTGGGAGCATTCATGCGGACGGTGAATGGCCCACCCTAGGCCACTAGTCGCCAAGTTTTGTGATTTTATGAACCGCTAACGGAACGCTAATAAAACGCTAATGCCAAACCTTTGATTTAACCTCATCCAAACGTCCCCATCATTTGACCCATCATTATTTTACCAGCCCTCCCGCGCTGAGATGAGAGAGGTAAAATGATGGCGGGTAAAATGATGGGAACCCAACAGGTTTTGCAAGTGGCTCCTTTTCCATCAGCGTCCAATGAGCGTCTTATCAGTGGTTCAAATCAGTCTGGGCGCACTGGTTAATCAATAACCTCATCATGCGCCGCCTCAGTTTCAGGCTCTTGATTCCCTTCGGGGCTTCGCAACTCAACACTCAACTAATAACCCTCAACCTTTCACCCCCCCCCTCTCAAACAAAACAGCCTCAGAGCATTCACTCTGAGGCTGCTGAGAATTTGGAAACGGAACCAGCTTAGCGGCGGCGACGGTAAAAGAGGCCCACCAAACCAAACCCAAGTAGCATCATCCGGGATGGCTCTGGGATGGCTCCAAAGGTAATGTTTGCGAGTTTGTCACTGGATTCTAGGCCAGCGAAAATTCCACCCATGGGTGTGCTGCCGCCTGCGTCAGCAGGCAGCACGAATGAGCTGTCATAAAAGAACCCATACTTGTCCACACCGTTCGTCTCAGCAGTGTTATCGTTGAACCAAATAAGTGCAAATTTTTGTCCGGCAGCAATGCCAGCGGAGGAATAGTTCGGTAAGGCGATGTTAGTAAGAGTTCCAAATCCTCCAGCACCATTTCCTGTAACACCGAATCCGCTTGAATCTGAACTAAAATTTGCAGACGCAAAATACAGGTCGTCAGTAAGACCTCCAATGCCGTTTCTCAGGGTCTGACTCACTGTTACTAGTGAGGAGAATGCGAAATAGCTGTTACTTGCATTTTGGCCTGCCCCACTAAAGTCAGCTAACCCAAGCTGAGTAGCGCTTGTGTCAACAACGATACCCCAGTTTAGACCGCCGACGTCATTGCCAGCAAGTGGCCCGTAATCTCCTGAAGTAGCAGTGGCATGTCGAGTTGATCGACCTGCTGCGGTGCTAAATTGCAATGTTTGGGCTGCAAAGGCTGGAAGTGAAGCAACAGCCAAGATTATACATAACGCTTTGAATTTCATTGTAGTAGAAAGTAGAGGATTGGGTTCAGAAAAAGCGTTGAACTATGGTGCCAAGTAGCTTGGAAGAGCGGTCCAAACGTACGGAGTGGTCGAGTTGGACGCAGAGCGACGGAGGAGATAACCTTGCCCAGGCTGAAGGAAGAGAGTTGTGGAAACGTTGAGTCCTGAGTCTTGATCAAGCCAGCCACCTACTGTGTATTCTAGGATTTGAGTTGGTGACTTGTTTTGACCGGCAACATTATTGTTATAGATATGTAGTTCGTCACCCGGAGTCTGACCAATTGCGATGGAACCGACAGTTTGAGGAACGGGTGCTGTATAACCGACACGAATATCCTGCTGCTGACCTGCGCTCAGATTTTGCAGTAAGCTCCGATGCTTTGACATAGGCACTGCGCCAAGGAAGGTGAAAGTCACAGGACTTGGATTGTTGTTACGTGCCAAGTATGAGGTGCCAAATGGCAATGGAATATCATTGGAATTGAGCCCACTATCTTGATTGAGCCAGTTGGTCCCTGCCAATTCATAAATAAGAACCGGAGAGCTATTGATGCCGGGTGAATTTGTCGGGTAGTATTGAATTTCCACAGAACTTGTCGCGGTGAGTGACGAGAAAAGGGAACCCAAGGACCAATATGGCATCACATCAATCGAATCCCCGACAAGCACATCGGTCAGGTCATCTGCAGCATTTACAGTGACAATCAAAGTGCTGGTTCCGTTACCAACAACGGGAAGGATTAATCCCTCTTTGGCACCTGTGGCTAATTTAACAGCATATGTCTTTCCGTTCGTTACCCCGGGCGCAAACTGCTGACTAGGCGTGGTCGTCCAGTTCGGCGATGTTGGGCCAACAGTTATTGTCACGGTTCCCGTAGTCGCGGAGATAGCGCTGATCAGTCCCTTAAACTCAGCAGTGCGCGTCATGGGAACTGAAAGTGTGACATCTGAGTTGGCGAGTGCTGTCACACTCACGAACCCCACTGGGTCAGTGTTGGCGGCGAAAAGAGAACCCTGGGCCAGGGCGAGGGCGGCGAGTGTGCTAAGGATTTTGGGTGTTTTCATGGTCGTTGAGTAATGCTGTCAGGTGTATTAACCCCGAATTTCCAACATCGTTACTGATTTTCTGTGACTTTGTCGATATATTAATTGAGCCTTCCGTAAGCTAGCCAGGACTGACGCACCCAGGATTATCAAAATTGGTAGGATTAACAGGCCTGAAAAATTCTGTTCAACCCTAATCCAGAGATGAAAACCACGGAATGCACTGAATACGCGGAAAGGGCATGGGGCAGACAATCAAAGCAGAAGTCAGGCTGTAGGTGACTCGGCGCAGACTGCCTGAACCTAGATTCGGGGATGGATGGCAGAGGAATGGGGCAGAGGAATGGTTTTCAAGAGGTTGACGCACATGCTGGATACACCTGTTTGGTACGTCATTTCTCATCGTGAATCTCCAGACTCACCCTGTCATGGAGTGGCCTGGAGCGGTGGGTGCTGGAGCTGTGGTGGTGGGGCTAAAGTGTTGAGCCTGAATGCCTGCGCTCTGGGGTTGGACGACTCACCCCGAGAGTGTGTGACTTTAACCTTGGGGTTCACGGCCCGAACCCTGGGGTTTGGCAGCACACCTCGGGGGTGGCGCGCTGAACCCTGGGGGTGAAAGCCCGAACTCTGGAGTTGGCGTGTTTAACCCTGGGGCTGGAGCGCTGGCCCCCTGGGGTTTTACCTGTCACTCTGGGGGTGACGGGCTCAGCCCTGGGAGGCACGGCTTTAACCCTGGGGTTTTTCTCTTCAACCCTCGGGGTGCGGCGCTGCGGCGTGAGGTGGAAGCCTTTCACCATAAGTTTTTTTCAACACTTTTCTGGGTTCAACGTCTGACCCCGAGTCAGCAGTATAACCAAAAGCAGACTCGCTACTGTATGCCGGGCGGAATCATCAGACTCGATGAAGGTTGGCACCTCGATGACTTACATCATCTGGACCAATCGCCCTTTGTTCCGCTCCCCATCCCTGTGGTGCTGCCTGCACTCAAAAACAAAGGCAAACATATGGACTTCATATCCGACAAACGAACGGAACGTTACCTATGGCTGAAGAATCTCAGCCTTCACATTGTGGAAGAGGCCGTGAAAATGGGCCTCTCTGCCGCTGATGCCCTCGCCATCAAGGCGATGGCGGACGCACTCATCACCAAAATGGAGGCGACCGATGACGCCCAGGCGGCGCTGGACGGTGCGCGATCTGCTGAGAAGCAGGCGACCACGGAGAACATCAGCGCCCTGCGTCTGCGTGTGCGCAATATGAAAACGCTGCCCGGCTACCCAGCCTCTGGCAGTGAAGGTGTGCTCCAGCTCAAAGGCCCGGTAAGCGATTTCGACGCGAGCCTTTACAAGCCCGTGCTCAAAGTCAGCCTGGAAGGCGGTCACATCCGCGTCGAGTTCGCGAAAAAAGGTGTCGATGCCATGGCCGTGTACTGCCGCCTGCGCGGCACGGTGGCATGGACAAAGATCGGCACGGATTCCGGCTCTCCGTATTACGATACGAAACCGCTGGCCAATGCCAATGTGCCTGAAGTGCGTGAGTACTTGGCCATGGGTGTGATCGACGATGTCGAGATCGGCCTGCCGAGCGACATCGTGAGTATCACGCTGTCGTAAGAGCAGAAAGCGCGTTGGCGGTGGTTGGCATGGCGAGGTACGCTGTGCGTGCTTTGACGAGGGCCTCTAAACTCTGAGTCCAATCACCGCCAACCCTCGGCGCGCTGACGCCCGCTGCTACGAGGCGCCCCTCAACCATTGCAAACAACCGTCAACAGGCGCTCCGCGCCCCAGCTATGCCCTACGATCCCAACATCCCTGCCACGAATGCCGAGCTGACCTCGGTGATGTTTCGCGGCCAGTTCCAAGGTCTTAAACAACTCATCGACGGCATCCCTGCTGGGCCGCAGGGTCCGCCTGGAGCACAGGGTCCAGCCGGTGATCCCGGCGGTCCCCAGGGGCCACAAGGCATCCAAGGCCCGACGGGTAACGATGGCGGCACTGGCCCGCAAGGCCCGCAAGGCGTGGACGGGCCTCAAGGAATCCCCGGAGAACCCGGTGGCCCGCCGGGGCCACAAGGCGAGCCCGGGACCAACGGCACTGACGGAGCCCCAGGCCCGCCAGGAGAAGTGACGAATACCGCGCTAGCCAGTGCGATCAACGGCAGCAGCAGTAATAGCAACGCGGTAGCCACGCTAGACTCGATCTTTTTGAATGACCCGCCAACGCTCGCGGATCTGGAGCTGATGCGCGTGAAGGTGAACGAGTTGGTTCTGGCACTGCGGCGGTAGCCGCGCCCGCCACCTGCTGCGGCCATTAAAGAACGGCGCTCGGAGGCAGGGAGGCTGGTCCGCCAGTCACCATCATAGAACGGCTCATAGAGGATCAAGCGCCCTGCCAACTTGGGAAGCCACCAACTGGGGTAGGTGGCTACAAGTATTTTGAGGAACTGGCAGCAAAGTCTTGACGCTATGGGTTTTTTTTTGGTAAATCGTTAGGCAATCTGTTTTCACAACCTTTTTGATGAGGCTGAGTTTCAGATGGCCCAACCCCAACTTCTATGACGATGCGTGCTTCTTTACGTTCTCTTTTTGCGCCTTTACTGCCTGATGTTTCTCGTGGCCTTAGGAGTGTCTTGATCGCCTGTGTTCTTGCTGGGTTCCATGCTGCGCCAGCCTTTGCGGTGATTGATGATGAGCTCACGGGGAATGTCTGGAAGGTAAAGTATGGTGTCACCGCGACGCAATGGTCTGATGCGAACTGGCTGCTGGCTGACTCGGACGGTGACGGTATGTCGAATGGTGCGGAGCTGGGCTTTGGGACAAATCCTTTTATTTCGGGAGAAGTCGTGAAGATCACGGAAATCACGCTCGGTGCAACGAACGCTAACCTGACTTTCCCGACGCTTTCTGGGAAGAAATATGTGATGCAGGGATCGGCGACTTTGAGTGGTTTTGCGGATCTGGCACCTGCGATCAATACGACTGGTAATGGGAGTCCGAAGACTCTGTCGGGACCAAAGGGTAGCTATCAATTCTTCCGCGTGCTTGTGCAGGACATCGACACGGATGGTGATGGGGTGAGCGACTGGGCGGAACTTCAGACGGGATCTAGCCCAACCAACGCGACTTCAAGCCCTGGTGGTGTGAACGATCACGACTATTTGGCTCCGCAATTTGCCGCTCCCTATGCGGTCAATATCATGGCGGTTAATCCTTTTGCTTCTGAGGATGGCCCGACGGCGGGGACTTTTGAAGTGACGCGCACGAATAAGCTGAATGCACTGACGGTGACTCTCAATACCAGTGGCACGGCCTTTGGCGGCACGGATTATAATGAGGTGCTACCTGCCACGGTGACTTTTGCCGCAGGTGAGGACAAGAAGACGCTGACGGTGACGCCGAAACAGGATACGCCGTTTAATGAAGTCGAAGGCAGCAAGTCGGTGATTTCGGCGCTGTCTCTTGCGGGTGTGGTGAGTTCGTTTCCAGTCGCACTGGGTACCAATCCAAGCGCGACGGTGATCATCGGTGATACGACAGCCGCGACGGGTACGGGACTGCTGGCGCGGTACTATGACACAGGGAGCGGAACGTATCTGGACGCGGCGAACTTTGGTGAACCCGGCAGCTATAATTTCACTCGCCTTTCCCCGACGACTATGGGCAGCATTGTGGTGACTCACACGAATGCAAGTCTGGCATCGTCGATCCAAATCGGGCATCTGGTGAGGCTCACTTTCACCACAGGAAACCTGAACAATGCGCTCTACAACAACGCTAATTATACGGTGACGGCGGTTTCAGGGCAGACTTTTACAGTCGGTATTACGGCATTGGCAGTGCTGCCAGTGTCAGGTACGGGTATCTGTAACCTGAGCTACCAGACGACTCCCCACCCGGCGGTGATCACCCGAGTGGACGCGACGGTGAATAATGACTGGATCTATGGAACGCCGAATGCTGTCGTCATCTCACCAACCAACTCGCCCGACAATTATTCGGCATCGTGGGAGACGTACTTGCAGCCATCAACCGCAGGCGACTACACGTTCCAGCTTGATGCGGATGATAAGGCTCGCGTGCTGATCGATCTCAATATCGACGGTGACTTCCTGGATGTCGGCGAACAAGTTGTCGAACACGGCTGGGATACACTTGATGGGAATTTAACGCCTGAGGTCGTCGGCACGTTTAAGCCGAGCGCGGCCATCAACTTTGTGGTGCCCGCTTCACCGGCGCTGCGACGGAAGATGAGAGTGGAGCATGTGGATACGACCGGGGATGCCCGCTGCCGCTTGCAGTGGAAGCTGAACTCAGGCTCCTATGCCAATATTCCACAAGCGAACCAGTTCACCCACACGCAGCCGCTGACCTACAGTTACACGGCTGGAAATGCGGTGATCACCCCGACTGGTGGGCACTCTTTCATCGCAATGATACCGTGCCGCTGGCTTTCTCCACGGGGGTGCTTTTCACACCTGGCACTGCAACGACTCATAATGGAACTTATACAATCACGGCGGTGAATGGCACCACCACCTACACGGTGGCTATTGCGGGTTTCCCGATCAACGTCACGGGCGCGGCAACTGCTACAGGTAGCAACGTCGTCAACGTGCCCTCCATCGTCGGTTTGGCTGTCGGCATGGCGGTGAGCGGGGCGGGCCTGCCAGCCAATGAGTTTATCACCTCTATCGGCGCAGGTATGATCACTGTGACCACTGGGGTAGGAGTCACGACGCAGGCGAATACGACTCTCACTGCGGTGCTTCCGGCTACAGGCTCGGTGACGGGCAGTGGTTTTGTGCTGAACAATTCCACGAGCGCCACGACCGGGGCGTTCAATCTTTGCTACGCCAACACAAGTTTCACCAACTCCCCTGGCCGAGTCGGTGTGGACGCTAATGGTAACAGCGGCACCGTAACGGCCCAGAACAACGGTATCTGGGGAGCTGGCACACCCAGCGTAAGCCTGATTCAGCCAGATACTTTCTCCATCCGCTGGGCGGGTCAGATGCAGCCGCAGTTCTCTGAAGAATACACGATCGCTGTAGCTGCGGATGATGGCTGCACGCTGAAGATTAATGGCCAGACGCAGACGCTCAAGGTGGCACCTTCGGCAAACACGGGTGTGGGTTCTTATACTTATGATGCGACGACGGGTAATGTGCTCGTCACTTACCAAACCGCGATCGTTCCGGCGGGCAGCTTTGTGGTCGGCGAAACTGCGCGGCTTGACCCTTCCAGCAGCAATCTGAATCACGCCCCGACGACTGCCCCGACCTATGATTATGATCCGACGACTGGTGATGTGGTGGTTAATTATTCGAATCTCATCGTAGGCGCGGCGGGCGGGACCCGTGTGGCAGGAAGCTACGCCGTCGGTGATACGGTCGAGGTGGACCCGACGACTGGTGGGATCAACCCGCTGGGTAATCTGCCTTATGTGATCACGGCAATTGATGCGCCGAATAATAAATTCACCTTCAATACTGGGCCACTCACTTTCACACCGACGTTTAATATTGCCAGCATCGCGACGGGGGCTGCGGCGCAGATCACTACGACTCTGAACCACGGACTGGCCACGGGTGCTCGGGTGAGGATCACCGGAGTCACCGGGGGGACTTTTGCCCCTGCGATCAACGACTTCTTCACCATCACGGTCACTGGTCTGAACACCTTTACTGTGGGATCGAATTGCACGGTCGCCTCCACAGCGGGTACCGGACGGGTCAATGCCTCGGGGAACATCAATATCAACGACTCGCGGAACGCGCTGATCACATCCGTTCACGCAACCGGTACGGGAACCTATAGCTACGTCAGCGGAACCGGGGATGCGGTGGTGACCTACACTGCCCTCGGGCTGCCAGCTAACACCTTCGTCAACGGCCAAAGAATCGTACTCGATCCCACGAGCGGAAACATCAGCGCGGTAACGAGCGCCTTTTATACAATCTCAGGTGTGACCGCGACCACCTTTACAGTCAACGTTCCTGGTGTGTTTACCACAGGGTCCGGTAATATGTTCATCGTCGCCCCATCGAATGGAGCGATTGCGGTGGGCACTACCACTGCCTTCATGGTTAATCTGGCCACCAATGGTCCTGGGACTGGAAACGGAAAGTATGCTGATAACAGCACGGGGACCATCAACGTGGATCTCATCAACAAGTCGCTCAAGGAGTGGTCCTCAAATGGTAACGAGCGTTTTGTCAGAATCCCCATGATCGGTGGGGTGCGTTACGACATCCAGCTCGATTACTATGAGAACAATAGCAATTCGAAGTGTGTGCTGTCCTGGTTCAGTGCCAGCCAGCCGAAGCAGATCATTCCCCAGGAGCGGCTCTATCCCTCGGGTAGCACGGTGGCACCGCCCGCTTATGTGGCACCGACTGTAGCCACGGCTCTGGTCGGTGGTGTTTTTACATTCCCGATCTCCATCAGCAATGGCGGTACGCCGACCTTCACAGGACTACCAAGTTGGTTGACTTACAGTAACGGAACGCTCAGCGGAACACCGCCACCGGGTGTGTCTGGTAACTTCCAGATTCTCATCAGCATCGCCAATCCCTACACCACAAGCACCTCAGTGCTGAACCTGCATATCGATGAGAACGCAGGAAACGTGGTGCGGGAATTCTGGAACGGTGTGCATACCAATCTGGCCAGCATTCCTACTGGCACGACGCCGACAGGCACGGGCAGCCTCACTTCACTCAATGGATCAGACTTGGGGGACAACTACGGGGGTCGCATCCGTGGTTACATCTCTGCGCCGACGACGGGTAATTATTACTTCTGGCTCGCGGCCAGCAATGCGGCAGAACTCTGGATCTCTAACGATGATGAGTCGGTCAATATCTTCAAGCGTGCCTCGGTCAATACTGGCAGCGCCACACCGCAGACGTGGAATGGGGAAACCAACCAGAAATCCGCATGGCTCGCTCTGGAGCAGGGTAAGAAGTATTACTTTGAAGTGCTGCACAAGGCTCTCACTGGAGCGGACAACATCGCTGTCGGCTGGGCCAAGCCCGGTGAAGCCACCGCCGCACCGAGTGAGGTGGTGCCTAGCTATGTGCTTTCGCCTTACTCGGCTCCTGTCGCGGGACCGACTTCGGGGACGCTCTATCTTTCGACCATGCTCTCTCAGAATGGTGCTGTCACCAATGGCGTGGGCAGCTCGACTCTGCGCCTGAGTCCAGACGAAAACACAGCTTACATGAAGCGCAGCTATGCGGGGCTTACCGGGCCGATCACCTCTGAGCATATTCATACCGATCCTTACTTGACCCTGCCATCAACTATCGTTTTTGACATCGACGCGCCAGTAACGCTTGGGGATGGATTGATCACCAATGCGAGCGATCCGAACTATACGGGCACCAATCCACAAACGGGCACTTACAAATGGACGATCCTGCCAGTGGGAACGCTCTCCAAGGCGGACATCATTGAGATCATCAAGCAGGGCAAAGCCTACGTTAATTTGCACACTGCGTCGTATCCCAATGGTGAAATCCGCGGCAACTACACACTAGCCAACGGAACGCGCACGTTCACACCACCGCCCGCACCGCCAGCTTGGGCGGACGATAGCAACACGAATGATGGGGCAGCCCGTTTCCTAGCGCAGGCAACCTTTGGGGCGAACATCACTGACATCACAGCTCTGCAGGCACTCTCCCCAATAGGTACGGCAACGAACTCGCGGTATGAGAAGTGGATCGATAATCAATTCCTCATTCCTTCCAGCGAACATTTGCCAGAAGTTTTAGCCAGAGAGATGGCTGAGGTATTCGGGCCTTTTGATGTGAAGATTAGTTTCAATACTTGGTGGAAAACCTCTCTCACGGCACCGGACCAACTCAGGCAGCGCATCGCTTATGCCTTCAGCCAAATTCACGTCGTCTCTGGGCAGGGTCCGCTGGAGGATAACTCCCGCGCGCTCTCCTATTTTTACGACAAACTTGCGGCGAACGCTTTTGGCAATTTCAAAGACATCTTAACCGACACCACACTGACTCCGACGATGGGGCGTTACCTCGATATGCTCGGGAATGACAAGCCAGATCTGTCACTTGGGCGCAGTCCAAACGAAAACTATGCTCGTGAAATCAAGCAGCTCTTCTCCATCGGTCTGTACCGGATGTGGCCAGACGGCACCCTGATGCTTACCTCGAAGGATTCCCCAATCGACACCTACACGCAGCGTGAAATCGTCGGTCTGTCCCATGTGTTCACGGGGTGGTTCTATGGCTATGATGGCGTTGACCGTACCGGTTTCAATGCTGCGGCTGACTGGACGCGGCAGATGCGTGTGGTCCCTGTCCGGCACTTCACCGGCCAGAAGCGGCTGCTGAATAATGAAGTGCTGCCTGGATTGTCCGCTTTGAATGGCGTGCCGCTAGACCCTTATGCCAACCACCTGAGCACTCAGTTCAACGAGCCGGCCTATAAAGACCTGCCGATGCAGGAACTCGATGCCGCGCATGAAATGATGCATAATCACCCGAACACAGGGCCATTCATCTGCCGTCAGCTCATCCAGCGCATGGTGACGAGTAACCCATCTCGTGATTACCTCTACCGCGTGGTGCAGAAGTTCAACGACAACGGGGCCGGCGTGCGTGGTGACATGAAGGCCGTGATCAAGGCTATCCTGCTCGATTACGAAGCACGCAGCCCCGACATGTATCAGGATAACATCTCGACTGGAAACAAAGCCAAACCCTCCTTTGGTAAACAACGCGAGCCTATCCAGCGTGTCACCAATGCAGTGCGCGCACTGCGGCCTGCCAGTGTCTCAGGTAGCTACACTCAGTCCGTCGCACAGCTCAACTCCACAGGCGTGCCTTACATCTTAATCACCACTAGCACGCCGCATCTGCTCTCGGCGTCTAACAGTGTGTTCCTTGAGTTCACTGACACCACATCTGATCCGGCCAAACCCGCTCCATCAACTGGGACCTACACTGTTTTGTCCAATCCAGCCCCAACGAGTACGACCTATGCTATCGCGGCTCCTGGTTGGTTGACGGGCACTTACAGCCAAGTCGGCACCACGATCACGGTGACCATGAACGGCCACTATTTGCCAGGTGACAATGCGAACGTCTTCGGCGGCGCGCAGGCCCTAGCACCAGCCAACGAAGGGCGGGCGTATTTTGATTTCACGAGCGGTGGATTGAATTCACTGGCCGGGATTGACCAAACCGTTCAACAGGTCATCACGTCCACCTCGTATGACATTCCCAGCGGCGTCGGAAATACGAAAACACTGCCTGTGGTCGATGGGAACTACTCCGGCTCAACCTTCACGATCACCGCGCCAGATAGTGCGACACGCACTGGAAACGTGATGATTGCACGCTTCGGTGGTGGCTATTCGTGCACAGGCCGGGCAGGCACCATCACGATCGACACGAGCTACAATGGCGCAGGCACATTTGGAGCCATGGCTGATCACTATCTTTCTGCGGGTGATTCGGTGTTCCTTAATTTCACGAACTCACGAGACACGACATCGGGTGCTGAAACCTCTACAGAGAATGACCTCATTTACACCATCGGTGGCGTGCCAGACGCGAACACCTTCACCGTCCAGGCACGGGATGCCACGAATGCGGCCATGAATAGTGACAATCAGGTGGTAATTTTCCCGCATAAAGCGCAACCGCTGATCAGGGCTGGGACGATCAACGCACGCCCATCAACCTACACGATGGACAACACAGACACGGATCTCCAGCAGACACCGCTCAATGCTTCGACCGTGTTCAATTACTTCCTGCCGGACTACAAGTTTGCGGGAACGCTAGCTTCTCAGGGCCTCACCACGCCGGAGTTCCAGCTAACGTCTGAAACGACGGTTATCCGCCAAGCCAATTTCCTCTACAGCGGTATCTTCAATCCATCCAGCACCACGGGGATCAGCAGCTTCAAGGCAGGGACTAATGCGTTGGTTCTGGACTTCAGCCCGTGGTTGACTGCGGCAGCCGGAAACTTGGGCCTCGGTGCAGCTCCAACTCCTGCGGTGCCATGGACGCACAATCAAAACCTCTCGACTCTGATTGACCAACTCAGCACGCTTTTCTCAGCAGGCCAAGTTTCCGCCACGACCAAGGCGGTCATCAAGAATTTTGTTGCCACGCCGATTGCTTCCATCGTGCCGAACAGTCCGAATACCAATCCTTGCATCGTGACAACGACGGTTCCTCACAACCTCGTCACTGGTAACACGGTCCTGATCAGTGGGGTTACCACGGGGACGTTCTCTTCGACCCTGAACAGTAACACCACAACTCGCACCGTCACGGTCACCAACGCCACGACCTTCACGGTAACTGGCGTGACTTGCACTGTGGCTGCCACCGCACCGGGTCTGACGAATGCCCACGTCTCGGTGATCCCTTACAATCAAGGAGCGACGAGTGACGTCACCAACAAGCGCGACCGCCTGCGCTCCATCATCCATCTCATCCTGACCAGCCCCGACTACACCATCCAGAGATAACCGCCATGAAGAATCCTTTCCTCAAAGCTCCATCCGACCTGACGCGCCGCAGTTTTCTCCGAAGAAACGCCTATGCAGGCCTGGGTGCCACGGCGATCGCCAACACGATCCTCGATCTCCGCCTGATTAATTCCGCGATGGCGGCGAATGATGTGTCGGGCTACAAAGCACTGGTCTGCATCTTCCTCGGTGGTGGAAATGACGCCAACAACTGGGTCGTGCCCACCGACACAACCACGAACGACAGCTATAACGCGATTCGGGCAAACCTTGCCATCCCGCTAGGCTCGTTGCTGCCACTTTACAATGCGGGGACATCGGGTTCCCAATATACGGATGCAGCCGGACACACTTATGGGTTTCATCCAAGTTGTCCGGAACTTCAGACACTCTTCGGTGAAGATAAACTAGCGGTATTGTTCAACGTCGGCACCCTGGTGCGCCCCACCACTCGTGCTCAGTATTTCGCCAATACCAAGTTCTACACTCCGCCGCAGCTTTTCTCTCATAGTGACCAGGTGACGCAGTGGCAGACCTCGATTCCCGATGCACCACCGACTACGGGCTGGGGCGGGCGTGTCGCCGACCTGCTCGACGCCTCCGCAAACATCAATGGCAGCATCTCGATGTCAGTTTCTCTGAACGGAGCAAACACGTTTGAGATTGGTAACCTCATCTCACAGTACCAGGTCGCCACGTCTGGTGCCGTGGTGGCGACCTCCGACACAGCTTCAAACGTAATAACGCCGACTGGAAATGCTCGTATCCGCGCGATGAAGAACATTCTTGCACTGCCTGACACCAATCTGCAGCGCACAGCGTATGCCGACGTGGTCGAAAATGCGATCGCGGTCGGGGATCTTCTGAACACGGCGATTACGCCAACTGCTTTGGATTCGTTTTGGACCGTGCCCTTTCCAACCACGACGCTGGGCAATCAGTTAAAAATGGTCGCTCGGCTCATCCAGGCAAGAGGCAACCAGGCACCAACTGCGGCTGCGGTCGGCAAGTTTAACATGAACCGCCAGATCTTCTTCTGCGGCGTGGGCGGCTATGACACCCACACTTCGCAGGTCTCTGTGAACGGAACCGACCAGCCAACCAATGTGAACGGTGCCCATTATAAGCTGCTCGATGAGGTGAGTGCCTGCATGTTCGCTTTCCAGCGGGCCATGGAGCAGCTCTCCCTCAGCAATCAAGTGACGACCTTCACCGCCAGTGACTTCTCCCGCACGCTCCCTACCAACAGCCAGGGCAGTGATCACGGTTGGGGTGCTCACCATCTCATCATGGGTGGTGCCGTGAACGGCGGCGCTACTTATGGCAAGCTGCCAACCTTCGCCATCAATGGCCCGGATGACACTGGCCTTGGCCGTTGGATACCGACGACCGCTGTCGATCAATTTTCTGCTACGTTGGCCAAGTGGTTTGGCGTCGATACCACTTCCATGGCAGACATTTTCCCCAATCTCAGCCGGTTCTCTTCCTCTGATCTTGGGTTCATGCTCTAATTCATGAGTCGAAAGCTCTGGCTCGTCCTATTTCTCGCGGTTTCTACGGTGGCTACCTTTTGGTATGGTGCCAGATCGAATCCCGTAAAACCTGCTGCCCCACCCGCCGCAGCGGTGCTAGGGGAGGCAAAAATCCCATCACCAGAGACTCCGACTTCGACATCTGCCGTAGCACCCAATTCTACGGCAGCCATGCCTTCTGTAACTAAAGGCACGCCAGTCATTCCTGGCAGCACGCAGCTAAGCGCGACGAGACCTAGGCCAGAGCCACAATCACCAGCCAAAATTGAGGCGGATACGCTCGCTCTGAATATCCGCCATTACAGTCAGCGTTTCGGTGGGAACCCGGTCGGGTCCAATGCCGAAATCGTCAGGGAGATGACAGGAGGCAATCTCAAGGGGGCAACATATCTGCCCCCTGAACTCAAGCGTCTGAACGACAACGGTGAACTAATCGACACCTGGGGCACGCCCTACTTTTTTCATCAGAACACTGCCAATTACATGGAAGTGCGCTCCGCAGGTCCAGATAAGAAGCTCTGGACCACCGATGATGTGACCGCGCGTTAAATCTCTGTTCAAGCTAGCCAACCTTACCGAGGTGGAGTCATTGAAGCATTAGATAGGTCATGCATTGTGGCTGCAGATGAAATGTTCAAATAACAAAAAATTAAGTCTCGACATTTGGGAGCGAAATCCCTCATATTCAAAAACTTAACTTCGTCGCCCAACCCGCATGAACAAAATTCCCTCCTTCCAATGGCTGCACTGTCTCTTTGCCCGAGCAGGACTTCAGATGCTAGCGCTTGCCCTAACCGCCGGATTTGGATCTCTCACCGCTAGGGCTGACATGGCGAGCATCACGAAAAACGTATGGAAAATGCAGTATGGAGTGACCGATGCTCAGATCATGAGCAGTGTCTGGCTCGCCGCAGATGATGATGGGGACGGCGTGATAAATGGCGACGAAATCGCCTCTGGCACCCATCCTTTTGTGGGCGGTTCGGTGGTGAAGATCACCGACATCACAGCCGATACGACCACGGTGTCACTGACCTTTCCTGCGGTGATGGGTAAGCAATATGTGGTTCAGGGTTCGCCCAATCTAACGAACTTTACGACGCTCTCCCCGTCGGTTTTTTTGGATGCCTCCTCGACATCAAGTCAGACGCTGTCTGCGCCCAAAGGAGCCAATCTCTTCTTCCGTGTGCTTGTCCAGGATCACGACGCGGATAATGATGGCGCTAGCGACTGGGCGGAGACTGTCGCAGGATACAATCCCAACAGCGCGGCGGACGGTGGTGCTGCTGTGCTCGGTGGAGCTATCGCAAGTTCGGATGTTGTGACTGTGATCGTGACGAAGCCCAACGCCCTTCAGCCATTGGCTGGTTTTGCGCCGATTGAAACGGGATCAATCACTATCTCGCGCGGTGGCCCCCTAAAGTTTCACAGTATCACGGTGCCTCTTCAAAAATCGGGAACAGCGACCGAAGGAACAGACTACGACTCATTGCCTAACTCCGTCACCTTCCCAGTTGGCGTGAGTGAGGTGGTGCTCGCCATCAATCCCAAGGCTAACGCCAGTCGCAAAACCAACGTGACGGCCATTGTCAAAGCGCTCACTGGTGGGAGTCTCAATTACACACTCGGAGCCAATACCAGCGGCAGCGTGGTGATCAATCCCGCAGGCATCGCCAATGGCGCGGGTCTGACCGCGCAGTATCAGAACACCGCAAACTCGAGTTACTCTTCACAGACTCCTATCTTTGCTACAGCTGCCGAGATGACTCGGACAGACGCGACGGTTGACTTCACCTCGGGCGTCAATGGCTGGGGAACTGTGGGTGGCCCGACTGGTCTTAGCCCGGCCTCCACAACAGGTGCATTCTCGGTACGTTGGACCGGGCAAATCTTGCCCCAGTTTTCTGAGACTTACACGATTGACTTCCGCAGTGATGACGGAGCTAAGGTCTGGGTCAACGGAGTGCTGCTGATAGACCGCTGGAACATTCAGACTGCGAACGATTATACCAACACCATCGCGCTCCAAGCAGGCACGCTTTACGACATCCAGATCGAATATTTTAACAATGGAACCGGCAGCGCTGAGGCGAAACTCTACTGGTGGAGCGCCAGTCAGGTGAAGCAGATCATCCCGCAGGTGCGCTTATTCCCAGCACCAACGCAGGCGAATAAGACCACAGCGATCACCTCTTCTCTCACTGCGGTTGGTTTTGAAGGGACCCCATTTAATTTTAGCGTCATGTCCCCGAATATCGGTGGTGCGGGAACAAGCTATGCGTTGGCGGCGAACAGCGGCCTACTACCACTCGGACTGAGTCTGAACTCGAGCACTGGGGCGATCACCGGCACGCCTACCACGGCTGGCATCTACAATGTGGCCATTGATGCCACCAATGTGGCCGCAGCCGCTGTGGCGGGGAGTTCGATTGTCAATATCACCATCTATCCTGTGGGGGCCGTCAGTCGTGAAATCCTCACAGCAAGTGGACCCAATGTTTCAGACATTGTGGTTCCTTCCCCATCGGTGACTCCGGCACATGACACGATTGCTACTGTGGATGACGACGCTGAATACGACAACAATACGGGAGAGCGCCTGCGCGGTTATCTTGTCCCGCCAAAGACTGGCAATTACTACTTCTGGATCGCGGCGAATAATGCGGCGGAGCTTTGGATCTCAAACGACTCGGAATATGTGAATCGAGTCAAGCGTGCCTCCCTGACCACGAATAGCGGCAAGAAAGTATGGAACACAACCCCCACCCAGCAGACTGCTTGGTTGTCACTGGTGGCAGGCGAAAGGTATTACTTTGAAGTCCTGCATAATACCGGCGGCGATGTCGTCGATGACTATGTGGCGGTGGGTTGGTGTCAGGATGACCTCGGTACAGTGCCTGCCGTGATCGGTGCTCCGAATTCAACAGGCGCTGTGACATTGCTGCCAAACGGTGGCGGTCCGCTTCAGGGTTACCCGCTCAGCGGCACGGTGCCAGGTTACATTTTCCAGCCGTATGACTATCCAGCAGTCGCGCCTTCCACAGGATCGTTGTACGCCTGCAACATCGGTCCACAGGCCAGCGCCATCACATCAGCCAGTGGTTCGGCGAATATTCAGGTCAATGCTGGTGAAACGCAGGCGATTCTGCGCTTTGCCTATCAGAATTTAACAACACCGAAGACATCTTATCATCTCCACGTTGATGGCTTCACAGGTGATGATCTCGCGGTCCATCCGCAAGGTGAAATTATCTATGATATTGATGATGCGGATCAGAATCCGTCAGAGCAGACAGGGGATGGCGGCTACATCTGGGATTTTAGAGCTGTCGGCAGCTTCTCCCCCACTCAGTTGAGAGAGGCGCTTCACAAAGGTAAGGTCTATATCAACATTCACTCTGTTAGTTATCCGAATGGTGAAATTCGCGGCACTTTTGGCCTCATCGACGGTTCACAAACACCACCTGAGGCAGCTAGTTATGCTGCTCCTGTTGCTACAGATGATCCGACCAATGCTGCCCATGCTGCTCGGTTCCTAAATCAGGCAACTTTTGGCGCAAGTCCGGCCGATGTAGCCGTGGTCCAGGGCAGCAGCTTCCAGGCATGGATCACCGGACAGCTCAGCAAGCCCGCAAGCCGCACCTCTAACGATGTGGTTGCTGGCCTCACGGCAGACATCAACACGCCTTATCCATCATCACTCTTCACGGATGCTTGGTGGAAAAATTCTATCACAGGACAGGATCAGTTGCGTCAGCGCTTGGCCTTTGCCCTCAGTGAGATCATGGTCGTCTCGTGGGCCAATAATACCGGCCCGCTGCAAAGCAACGGACGCATCCTCGCAGATTATTATGACCAATTGGTGGATTATTGCCTGCCAACAGCCGGACTTACAGACAGCGGTAACTTCCGCGGGATTTTGAAGCAGGTCACACTCACCCCTGCGATGGGTCTCTACCTGGATATGCGCGCCAATCAAAAGGGTGATGACACCATTGGCCGTCACCCCAATGAAAACTATGCCCGTGAAATCATGCAACTCTTCTCTGTCGGCATCTACCGCACATGGGATGACGGGCGCTTCGTGCTCGGTTCAGATGCAGGTCTTGTTTCCACCTACACCCAGCCATCAATCATCGGCCTATCCAATCTGTTCACAGGCTGGAATTATGCCCAGCCAAATCTGGCGAACGGGCGTGCTCCGACCAACTTTGGGCCGGGAGCAGATTACCTCAATCCCATGGTCCTAGTGCCCTCACAGCACGAGCTTTCTTCCAAGTTCCTACTTAATAATGTGAACAGCCCTGCTGCCACGGGAAGGACGCCGCGTGTTGCTATTACCAGTGTTACAGGCTCTCCATGCACGATCAACACCACCACCATTCACGGGCTAAAAGTTGGGGACACTATCAAGATCGCCAACGTAGCAGCAGGCACTTTCAGCGCTCCGATCAATGCCTCACATCAAGTCACAGAAATCGTCGATGCTGACTCGTTTAAAGTCGCCATCAATCTTATCTCAGGCACACCAACATATACCAATGCCACCGTCACGGGTGCCACTGTCAAACCCGCTGCTATCCTTGGTGCGGGTGGTATCGCTGCAGTGACTGGCTCCCAGGCTGATAGCGTGGGCACCACCATTCCTCATCCGTATGATCAATACGGACTCAAGGAGCTGGAGCTAGCTATCGACAACATCGTCAACAACGACAACGTCCCGCCCTACATCTGTCGTCAGTTGATCCAGAGGCTAGTTACCAGCGATCCTAGCCCAGGCTACATTTACCGCGTGGTGCAGAAGTTTAAAAACAACGGCTCTGGTGTGCGCGGCGATTTAGCTGCGGTCGTTTCACAGATCCTGCTCGACGGTGAAGCCCGAAGCAGCAGCGTCACGCAGAACTCCACAACCTTTGGCAAGCAGCGTGAGCCGATGCTCCGCCTCACCGCACCAGCACGCGCCTTCCCGGCGGCAAATTACACAGGCACTTACACGCAGCTAACCGGCGTGAATTCCAATAAGTTTCGGATCGTCACCTCAGCCCCGAATGATTTCAGTTCCGGCTTCACGGTCTCTCTAAATTTCCGGGGTAACTATGTGACCCCGATGCCGAGCGTGCCGAATCCTGCCAATAACCCCACGAGCACAGCTTACGGCATCAGTACGACCCTCGGAATCGCCGGTACCCACACGGACATCTCCAGCATTGGAACCGGTAATCCAACCGTGATCACCACCACACAGCCGCATGGTCTTGTTAACAATGACAAGGTATCACTCACGGGCGTGTCAGGCACCTTTGTCGGCACGAACATCAATACCGCCAGTCAGACGGTCACAGTGCTCACTCCCACATCGTTCTCCATCCCGATCAACACGACCCTGTCCTTCCAAGTCGCGTCCATCTCCACTGGCAGTCCATGCACCGTCACCACCACTACGGCACACGGACTAAGTAGTGGAAATTCGGTGACGCTGAATGGTATTGGCGGCGGTGCCTTCAGCCCGGCGATCAATGCCACTTTCACAGTCACTGTCACGGGTGCAAATACCTTTACCGTCGCCAGCAACTGCACCTCTCCTCCGACAAGCTACACCATCTGGCGCGAGGTCAGCAACCCATGTCGTGTCACCACTCAGGTTGCACACGGACTCATCACGGGAGACAGCATTACCATCAGCGGTGTCAACGGTACAACCACTCCTTCGATCAACTCCACTTACACGATCACGGTTCTCGATTCGACGTCCTTCTTGGTCCCTGGGGTCAATTGCACGGCTGCAGCCACTCTCAACACAGGCAACATTGTCGGTGGTAACACCATGGATGTGGCGGCTACCGGCATGGTCAACGTGACCTACACACAACCAGCCGGCAGCAATGTGATGACAGTCAATACTGGCGGACCAGCCACTGATATTGCCATCCCCGTGCCCAATAGCGCCACCACGACACTGAAGAGCAAGGTCTATCTGGATGTACTTACCAGGAATTCGACCGCCAGCATTGCCTCTATCGCCACGGGCAATCCCTGCACAATCACCACGGTTGCGGCCCATGGACTCACCAATGGGGATCTGGTCGCCATCGCGAGTGTCAGCGGCGGCACTTTCTCTCCTGCGATTGCCAACACCTATGCCGTCACCGTTTTGGACGGCACCCAATTCACCGTCTTGTCAAACTGCACGGTCGCTCCGACCGCCGCGACGGGCACCATCACTGGCAACTACGGGGCGACTGCTGCTGACGGCGTGTATGCGGTGCAAACAACGAATGGCGGCACTTCCTTCACCGTCGCCACGGCGGATACACCCACCGCCGCACGCTCGGGGAACGTCATCGTTCCGAAGATCGCCACAAGCTACACCCCGCTGAGCAGCAACACGATTGTTCAATTCAACAACAATGTGAACCACAACATGGTGGTGGGACAGAATGTGTGGGTTGACGTGCCCGTGGTGGGCAGCCCGCTCACAGATGCTGAATACATCATCACCGAGACGGCGGATGAAGATCACTTCAAGACCTCTTACCTTCCTGTCAGTTCCGGTCTCGGCACCTATCCCAAACCCTCCGGCTCCAACAACGGCGTCACTCTCTATCCGCTCGTGCCACCGCCCATGGGCCGCTCAGGCTCGATTGTCATCAATCAGAGCACTTACAACTTGGGTTCTACCGAAGGCTCGATCACTCAATCGCCGCTGAATGCACCCACGGTGTTTAATTACTTTTTCCCTGACTACAAGTTCCCAGGAACGTTGGCAAATAGCGGCTTGGATTCACCGGAATTCCAGCTCACCACGGACACCAACGTGATGAATCTGACCAACAGCCTGACCAACATGATTATCGGCACTGGCGGTGGTAACAGCAATCTCAATGGACTCAGCAGTTTTAACAACGGCAGTGGCACGGTCGTCATGAACATCGAACCTTACATGACTAATGCCAAGACCAGCGACAACGGTATTCCTGCACTTATTGATGAACTAGCTGACCTCCTCGTCGGCGCTCCGCTGGTGCCATCGGTCAAGACAAAGATCCAGAAGTTCGTCACGGGTAAGCGGATCACCGCCATCGGCACCGGCAGCCCATGCGCCATCACATCCGCAGGTCACGGCCTGACCACGGGGAACTCGGTCACGATCAGTGGCGTCACTGGCGGCACCTTTTCTCCGACCATCAACGGCACTTTCAGCGCTACGGTGACCGGTCCTGACACATTCACCGTGCCTGTGAACTGCACAAGCATCTCTGGAGTGAACCTCACCAATGCAGGCCTGCCTGTCAACTTCCCAATGACAAGTCCTACACCGACCAATCTGCAGAAGCGCGACAGGGTGAGGGCCATCATCCACCTCATCATCACCTCAGCCGAATTCGCAGTTCAAAAATAGTCCCCGATATATGAAGACGGAACCCCACTTCAACATCTCACGCCGCAGCTTCCTCCGGCGCTCCGCCCCAGTCGCTCTCGGTGCCAGCGCGATGAGTAACTGCTTTCGTGATCTCTACCTGATCAATTCAGCGATGGCTTCTGATACTACCGGCTACAAGGCGCTCGTCTGCGTCTTTCTGGCGGGCGGTAATGATTCAAACAACATGATCATCCCGACCATCCCGGGGGAGTATTCCAGCTATGCTACGATTCGCACCCCCGTGCTGGCTCTTCCCAATGCGGTGGATGGGAACAACGCCACAGCGCTGGCCTTGAGCAAATTGAATTCTGATGGGCACGACTACGCTCTGAACCCAGCGATGTTCGAGCTGGCGCAGATGTTTAACCAGACTCCTGGCTACAATGATCTGGGTAAAGTAGCTGCCGTGTTCAACAGTGGCCCCCTCGTTTTCCCAATGACGAAAGCCCAGTACGTGGCCAACTCCATCAAGAAGCCGCCGCAACTTTTCTCTCATGCCGATCAGGTCACGCATTGGCAGACCTCGCTTCCCGATCAGCCCATCTCCTCTGGCTGGGGTGGCCGCATCGCTGACCTTGTTCACGATGCCAACCCCAAAAATGGGGATTTGGATATTCTTTCGACATGCATCACCGTCTCGGGTACAAACACCTTTCAAGTAGGTGCCAACGTGCAGCAGTATTCAGTTGGTACGGGGGGCGTCGTCTCACTGTCCAATCCCAGCAATCCGTCAACGGCGGCTACGGCACGGAATGCGGCGCTGAAGGCCATTCTAGGTGATGACAAGCTCAACCCCAATCCTTACACCAACAACTATGCCAAAGCCTTGGACAACACCCTGGCAGCAGGAGCCGGACTGAGTGCTGCTCTCTCCAGTTCGCAGATGGCCTCGTATTACACCACCGTCGCCAACTGGAGCAAGACAGGGACTGCTCATCAGGTCATCACTCCAAACGGTGGTTCAACCTTCACCTCAGGACTCATGCAGCAGCTCAAGATGGTGGCTCAGATCATTGAAGCTGGATCACGCACTACAGGCGTCAGTAACGGGCTGGGGATGAAGCGCCAAGTCTTCTTTGTACAAGTCGGTGGTTATGATACCCACACGGGCCAGACCAATGCCGCGAGTGCCGCGCCTACCGCCGCCAATGTCATCATCGGCAGTCAGGCAAACTTGCTCGCAGAAGTCAGCCAGTGTCTCTGGTCCTTCATGAAAGCAATGAAGCAGATCGGCATCACTCAAGGGACGGCAAACTTCGTCAACAATGTCACCTGCTTCACCGCCAGTGACTTTGGGCGCACCTTCCCGTGCAATGGCCTTGGCAGCGATCATGGTTGGGGCAGCCACCACCTCGTCGTCGGCGGTGCGGTTAATGGCCAGAAAACCTTTGGCACCTTCCCCACACTCGCCGTCGGTGGGCCAGATGACACGAGCACAGGGCGCTGGATTCCCACCACTTCTGTTGATCAATACGCAGCGACTCTCGCTAAATGGTTCGGTGTGGCTCAGGGTGAAATCGCCACCGTCTTCCCAAATCTCACGCGCTTCTCAGGAAGCTACGGCGGTGGGTATCTCGGTTTCATGACTTAGTTTTTAGTGTTAGTTCGCTCATGAAAATACGAATCGTGGCAGTGCTCATCATTGCAGTGGTGGTGGCCATCATTATCGGCGCTCGGCTTGGTGGTTGGGGTGACGAATTACCTGCCAGCAGTGTTCGGGCACCCAAGCCAGTCGTTCTGCCCACAGTCAAAATCACACCTCCAGCGGCGACTCCAATGCCGAGTCCCGTCGCGCAGGTGGCGGCACCGCCACCCGAGCCAGCACCACCCGTCGTCGCTACAGTTGTCGCGCCAGTTGTCGCGATGGCACCAGCGCCAATGGCGACTCCTGCTGCCGCTGCCAGCCCTGGATCTGGAGACTCGTCACCCACAAAACCCAGCGCTGACCTAGTGACTGATGCGGCAGTCCAGATCGACAAAATTGGCCTCATGTTCCGAGACTACCGCACCCTCATGGGTTCAAACCCAACCGGCACCAATGCAGAAATTATTCAGTCCGTGAATGGCGGTAATCCCAAGCAGGCAAAGTTGGGGCCGCCAGAGGGGCAGCAGATCAATGCGCGCGGCGAGTTGATCGATGCCTGGGGAACGGCGTATTTTTTCCATCAGAAATCTGCCTCTGACATGGAGATTCATTCCGCTGGTCCAGATAAACAATTTGGCACTTCGGATGACGTCATCGGCAGGTGAAGCGCGCCTTGTGTGCCATCCTTTGATTATGTGTCGTCGCTCTTTAGCCGCCTTTATACTTTCGGTCTTCATCCTAGCGCCAGTGGTTCAAGCTGATGTGCCTCTGCCACCCAATGTGCTCGACCCAAAGACGCCTGCTGAAGCGTGGAATGTCATTCGTCTGAGCCGTGCCAATGTTGCCAGACTCCTTCAGGAAAAGCGCGTCTCTGAGGTTCCTGAACAAGTCTCTCTATGCAGTCCATCACTCCGGCTGCTCGCTCATGCCACTGTATCGGCAGAGCAGCGACTGCTGGTCGATGAGCAAACATCCCGTGCCTTTAGTTCGGTCAACAGCATCGCTCAGTCCTGCATGGTAAGGAGTCAGCCTGATGCAAATAAAGCCTTTATCGAGCTACAGTCTGCGCTCACCAAACTTGAATCTGTCTTTGATGCAGCAGACGTGAGCGCAGAGATCTACTACTGCACCACGCACCCTGAAATTATAGCAACAGCCAGTGGCACAACATGCCGTAAATGCGCGGCACCACTCCGCATCCGCCGCATCCCTTACAGCTTTGTTTATGTAGCCCCTGGCACGCCAACTTTGAAGCTAAGCCTAACGGATAGTGCGCCACTCGTAGCAGGCCGAGAAACAAAAATTCAAATGCACCTCAGCACCACTAGTGGACAGCCTGTTTCAGAGTCCGACCTGCTGATAGTTCACTCAAAGCCCATTCATCTACTCATCACAAATCCCGCTCTTAGCGCCTTTCAAACGGTCCATCCAGTGTCTGCCGGAGCAGCGGGTGACTACACTTTTTCATTCACGCCATCAGTGGACGGCCCCTGCCGAGTTTGGGCGGATATTGTGCCAGTTACCACAGGCTTGCAGGAGCTGCCATTTGCGGATATTGGCGGCGTCTTTAGCACTGCGGCACCCCAAAAAACGACTGAGGTGAGAACCACCACGATAGAAGGTTTTACGTTCGAAATCTCCTTTGCCGGGATCACCGATGGACAGCCTCATGCAGGGCAAATTCAGCTCATGCGCATCAAGGCCACCGATTCATCTGGGAAGCCTGTGGAGCGACTCGAACCCCTTATGAATGCCTTTGCTCAAGTCGTCGGTTTTTACGCCGACCATCAAACGGTTCTCCGACTGCACCCCATTGGTGGTGACATCTTGCGTGAGGAACTTCGCGGTGGCCCTTACCTAGGTTTTAAAATCTATCCCCCACGAGCTGGATTGGTGCGCTTCTACTGCCAAGTCCGCATCGATGGCCGCACGATCACTGTGCCACTCAGCGTGAACGTGGTGGAGTGAACCTAAAACCGATCTACTTGCAGCCGAACAAACTTTTTGTCGTTCGATCCAGCAGGGAGTGTTTGGGTTACAGTGACTAGATTGATCGTCCCAGTGTGAGCGCTCTCACTCACACTGACGTCGCCAGTTTGGGGCACAGTCACAGCACCTGCTGTGCTTTGCGCTACGGTTGTCCAGAGCAGAAGATCGCTGCTGGTTTGCAGCTTGTAGATGAGGTTCACCGCGCTGGAATCACGCCGGAAGGTGACTGCGAAATCGGTGGCACCGAGAGCTGCTGGTGCGGGCGCCGTGGAGAAATCACTCGATTCATCAAAGGCCAGCGGATTGAGTCCATAGGCGTACTCGATCTGGTTCTTGATGCCATCACTGTCGTTGTCTCCTTCTGGATCGACGAACTGACCGGTGAGATTGGTCGGGAAATAAGTCGCGAGCCATGTGTTGTAAGGATCGGTCGGGGCGGCGTCATAGGTGATGTCTAGAACCGGTGGTGACCCACCACTCTGGATACTGGAAAACTGGCAGGCTGTCGTGTTTGAGGTCTCGTCGCTGCGAATGATCCAGCCTGCATTGGTCGCTGGCGCATTAACCCAAGCCTGCACGTCGGCTTTGAGTAGCGTCGTGGAAGCCCACGTCATGAAGGCAGCACCCGATTGCAAGGCCGCAGCAGATGCCGTGGCGGTAAAACTACCGCCAGGAGTGGACCACGATGAAGTATTGTGGAAGCGATATGCCCATGTCGCGTCGCCAGTGGTAGCAGGCGCTCCGTAACCTCCTATCAAATTGAGTGATGTGCCCTCTCCCCATGTTTGAGTCAGTCGATGTACCGTGAAGCTAACACCAGAGGAAGAGGGACCCGCTTTGGATAGCTTGAGTTTGAGTTGGGCGGACTGGATCAAGGCGGGGTAGGGCACTTGGCCTGAGAAATCAAAGGCCACTAATGCGCGTCGATTGTAGGGGCCAAAATTGGGACCCGTCCGGCCAGCATACAAGTAGCCAGCGCCATCGCTGTAGTCTCGCGCCAAATTCACATCTTCAGAAAAGAGGG
>JBEBGU010000866.1:0-2286 GCA_040081325.1 Prosthecobacter sp. | reverse complement strand
GCAACCGTCTCGTCGACCGCCACCGCCATCACTCCGCCATCGGCGATGCGGTCACTGCCCGCAGTATTGTCGATGAGATAGTGCGGCGCATATTTTTTGATGTTTGAAAGTCGCACGAGGTAGGTTTTGCCAGGTGTCTGCAAGCCAGCGACCCAGCGCCAGGAGAGTGTGTTGCTCGCAGGATCGGCATCGAGCAGGTGCCGGAAGAAAAAGTCCGCGCCCAGTTCCCAGGGCAAGCGCTCGACATGAATCCAAAAGCTGGCCCACCACATGCGAGCATGGTTGTGAAGATAGCCCGTTTCAGTCAACTCTCGCGCCATGGCATCCATGCAGGCCACGCCGCTCTCCCCAGCAGCCACGGCTTCGATACGCGCCAGAGTCTCCGCGGGCAGCGTCTTCCGCAGCAAGGTCACGCGCTGCCGCCAATGCGTCCAAACAGCGGGCCGCATCTCCAGCCAGCCCTTCCAGTAACGACGCCAGCATACTTCCTGAAGCCATTTTTCTACCGCAGGAAGAGAGTGAAGCGCTAGGGTCTGCTCAATGATCTCGTCCTCAAGCAGCAGCCTGAAACGAATGGCGGCGCTCAGTCGCGACACAGTGAGGTGCGCCACCTCAACATGATTTCTGGCGTTCGCATAAGCCTGCACTCTCGGCAGAAACGCATTCCACGATTTCAGAGCATCAGCGCGGGTCATTGGCCCAAGAGTAAGCATGAAAAAGAAGGCCTAGAATGCCTTACCAAATGGCGACGATAGCAAAGCTGAGGACGAAGCAGATTTTGGTAAGCAGTTTGAGTTGAGTTGGTTTCATGGGGAATTTCTGACATTCGATAACGTGGGCCGTGCAACTTGAGATGCGTCACTCAATTTGCCATCCGATCATCCTGTTAAGTCGTACAGGACTATGGTCGGTTCATTGACCCTTTGATACTCATGCGAAACCTCATCCTCATTCTCGGCGATCAACTCAATGAGGACTCCGCCGCGTTTGATGGGTTCGACCCAAATCTTGATGCCATCTGGATGGCGGAAGTGACTCATGAGAGCACCAAGGTCTGGAGCAGCAAGCCGCGCACAGCCGTCTTCCTCTCTGCCATGCGGCACTTTCGCGAGGCGCTGAGGTCGCAAGGATGGAAGGTCTATTACCGTGAGCTTACCGCTACAGGCGGCGAGTGGCGTGCCAGCAGCGGACCCTCTAAGAGTAGCAGCGCAGAGACCTTCACCGCAGCTCTCGCTGAATCCGCGCAACGATTGCGTCCCAAAAAATGGATCATCGTGGAGCCTGGCGAGTGGGCTGTGCGTGAGGAGATACAAGCTGCGGCTGACTCCCACGCCATCACTTTGGAAGTGCGGGAAGATCGGCACTTCCTATGCAGCCATGCTCAGTTTGCCGCCCATGCAGAAGGCCGAAAGCAAATGCGCATGGAGTTCTTCTATCGCGAAATGAGGCTGCGTCATGACGTGCTCATGGAGAAAGGCAAGCCCGAGGGCGGCGCATGGAACTTTGACAGCGAGAACCGCAAGAGTTTTGGCAAGCAAGGGCCACCCCTGCACCTCCCGCCGCGCCGCTTTGAACCTGATGCGATCACGCTCGAAGTCATCGTGATGGTGAATGAGCGCTTCGCCAGTCATCCTGGTGATCTCACTGCGTTCGACTGGCCTGTCACACAGGCAGACGCGGCGCTTGCTCTGGAGGATTTCATCACTCACCGCCTCGCTGACTTTGGCGACTGGCAGGACGCCATGTGGACCGCAGAGCCATGGCTTTTTCACTCCCGACTCAGCGCTGCCATGAACCTCAAACTGCTTGATCCGAGGCATGTCATTGCCGCAGCAGAAACCGCATGGAAAGAAGGTCGCGCACCACTTGCGGGTGTGGAGGGTTTCATCCGCCAGATTCTCGGCTGGCGTGAATATGTGCGCGGCATCTACTGGCAAAACATGCCTGGCTATGTGGAGCTGAATGCACTCGGCGCAGACCAACCTCTGCCCGCCTTTTATTGGACTGGCGAAACCGACATGGCCTGTCTCAGAGATGCCCTGGGTCAAACATTACGACTAGGCCATGCGCATCATATTCAGCGGCTCATGGTGACTGGGCTTTATGCCCTGATGTTCGGCGTGCGTCCGCGTGAAGTCCATGAGTGGTATCTCGCCGTCTATGTCGATGCCGTCGAGTGGGTGGAGCTGCCGAACACACTCGGCATGTCCCAGCACGCCGATGGTGGCCTCATGGCCAGCAAGCCCTACATCGCCACCGGCAAATACATCCAGCGCATGAGCAACT
>JBEBGU010000865.1:0-2288 GCA_040081325.1 Prosthecobacter sp. | reverse complement strand
GGTGACAAACGTGGCGCTGGCTGGCGCGATCAACGGCACGAGCAGCAACAGCAACGCCGTGGCCACACTGGGCCTCGTGGTGAGTGATCCGCCGACTCAGACGGAGATGCAATCACTGGCCAATAAGATGGATGAACTGCTGGTGGCGCTGCGGCGGTAGAACAAGGAGTGATGGCTTCTAGCCATCACAGAAGGCTGAGGCCTAGAAGGCCTCACTCCTTGGGTAGCGGGTCCGCCAGCCGCCTCCACAGAACGGCGCTCGGCGGACCAAGTGCCCCACCTTGATGTCGCCGTGATGTGTCTGCCCGACACAATGGCAGCCTTCAGATGCCGCCTCTTGCATTCACCAAACAGCCGCGCTAGGTGCCGACTCCTTACACATTGATGAAAGCAATTCTGGCACTCGAAGACGGACGGTATTTTGAAGGCGAATCCTTTGGCGCTCCTGGCACCTGCATGGGGGAGGCTTGCTTTAACACTTCCATGACCGGCTATCAGGAAGTCCTCACTGATCCCTCCTACCGTGGGCAGATCGTGGCGATGACTTACCCGATGATCGGAAACTACGGCATCAACGGCCTCGACCCTGAAAGCTCACAGCCGCACGTTCGCGGATTCGTCATCGAAGAACTCTGCGCAGTGCCGAGCAATTGGCGCAGCACGCAGTCGCTCGATGCCTATCTCAAGGACCACGGCATCCAGGGAATCCAGGGGATCGACACACGTGCTCTAACCAAACATCTGCGCACACGCGGAGCCATGCAGTCGGTGATCACGACGGAACTGACCGTGGAGCAAGCCGTGGAAGCTGCCAAGGCAAGCCCACCGATGAGTGGCAGTGATTATGTCAAAGAGGTGACCACCAAGAAGGCCTACGTCTGGGACCCTGAGGACACCGAAAGCCGTGAATGGGAAATCCCCAGCCCGAGCCAGAACCGTGAAGGTGGCCCGCTGGGCGCCTTCCTCGATCTGCCGCCGACTAAGCATCACATCGTCGCCTATGATTTCGGCGTCAAAACGAACATCCTGCGCCGACTCCGGCAGCATGGTTTCCGAATAGAAGTCGTGCCCGCCACGACCACTGCCGAGCAAGTGCTCGCCAAAAATCCTGACGGCGTCTTCCTTTCCAACGGCCCTGGTGATCCAGCCGCGCTCGGCTACATCCATCAAGAGATCAAAGCGCTCATCGGCAAGGTGCCGATCTTTGCCATCTGCCTCGGTCATCAGCTCCTCGGCCACGCTTACGGCGGTAAGACCTTCAAGCTCAAATTTGGTCATCGCGGTGGCAATCAGCCGGTCAAAGATCTGCGCAGCGGCCGCGTCAGCATCACCAGTCAGAATCACGGATTCGCCATCGACCCAGCCAGCCTGCCATCAAACATCGAGGTCACGCACATCAATCTCAACGACGGCACCGTGGAAGGCATGAGGCACCGTGAGGCACCCGTGCTCAGCGTTCAGTATCACCCCGAAGCCGCCCCCGGACCGAACGATGCGAAGTACTTTTTCGCTGAGTTTGCGAAGATGATCGAAAGCGGCAGCAGCGCAGGCAAAGCGACCTCCGAGCGCTCCCGATCATAGGTTAGTCGAAAACGATTTTTACACTGCCATGCCGCTCACACTCGACGACATCCTCAACGCCGCCGACGAGCATAAGGCTAGCGACGTTTTTCTCATGGAAGGCGAGCTGCCGCGCATGAAGATCAATGAGCAGCTCATGCTCTTCGGGGACGAACCCATGCAGCTCAACCAGATGGTCGGCCTCTGGCAGGCCTGCGGCGTCACTCCCGATGGCGAAACGGATCGCGACTCAGGACTCGTCTCCACCAGCCACACGCGCTACCGCGTCAACATGCACAAGGCCCTGGGCCGACTCGGCGTCGTCATGCGCCGTATCCGCACCGATCTGCCGGTGTTGGCGAATCTTGGTGTGCCCGAGTGGCTGCTCACCAAATGGGCCATGAAGACCCGTGGCCTCATCCTCATCACCGGTCCCACTGGCATGGGAAAAAGCACCACCATGGCCGGCATCCTCCAGTGGATGAATGAGAACACCGCGCGGCACATCGTCACCATCGAAGACCCCGTCGAGTTCATCTACCCGAGTAAGACCAGCATGTTCACCCAGCGTGAAGTCGGGCGCGACACCGCCAGCTATGCGCGCGGTGTGCGCGGAGCCATGCGTCAGGCACCCGACGTCATCATGGTCGGAGAGATTCGTGATTTAGAGACCGCGCTCACCACACTCCAGGCCAGTGAAACCGGCCATCTCGTCCTAGCCTCCATCC
>JBEBGU010000864.1:0-2289 GCA_040081325.1 Prosthecobacter sp. | reverse complement strand
GAAGAAATCATCGGTGATGCAGAAGCTAGCAAGCTACTCACCCGTGACTATCGCGGTTCGTGGAAACTGGAGGCTTGATGTAAGCCCGACAAATTTGCCTGCAGCAGTTCGACCGTGAGCTCTGCGGGCTTTTTTATGCCTCGGCCTTTTTGACAGCAGGCTTCTTCGCAGCCGAAGGTTCTAGACGCGCTTGTACCTCCGTCACCTTCAGCCCGAGAAACTTAGCCGTTTTAGGGGCGTTTTCTTCAAAGTGGCGATAGGCCAGTCGAGTCAGTTCCTTTTCGATCCAGGGAATCAACTCCATGTCAGGCGTAGTCTGCGCCACATGGATAAGTGTGGTCAATGCATCACGCATCCGAGTCACAGTGCTGGCCGGATTATTATGGCGACTGCTAGCCGTGCTTCCCAGCGGAATATCTGAGGGCAGCAGCACGTCCGAATTCGACAGAGCGCAGGCACGCTGGATCGTGTTTTCCAGTTCTCGCACATTCCCCGGCCAGTCGTAGGCTTCGAGTAAAGACAGCGCATCATCCGTAAAGCGCATCGTCGGACCACGACGCCGAGCCGACTGGCGATTGAGGAAGAATTCAGCCAGCAAGCGCACGTCCTCACGGCGCTCACGCAGCGGCGGGATGTGGATGCGCACCACGTTCAGCCGGTAAAATAAATCTTCACGAAAAGTCCCCTTCGCCACCTCTGCCTCAAGATCCTTGTTCGTAGCCGCGAGCACGCGCACATCACACTTTAATGTCTGGTTACTGCCCACGCGGCAAAACTCACCTTCCTGCAAAACGCGCAGCAATTTACTCTGTACGGCCAAGGGCATGTCACCGATCTCATCCAGAAAAAGAGTACCTCCATCGCACTGCTCAAAACGCCCGATTCGCTGTGTCACAGCACCCGTGAAGCTACCTTTTTCATGACCGAAAATCTCACTCTCCATCAAGTTATCCGGGATCGAGGTAATGTTGATGGCGACGAATGTTTTCAGGGTTCTCGGGCTAAATTTATGGATAGCTCCAGCCACCAGTTCCTTGCCACAACCACTCTCACCAGTGACCATCACAGGCGCATCACTACGGGAAACGCGTCCGATCATTTTAAACACTTCCTGCATCGGGGACGAACGCCCAATGATCGTCTCCTGAATCGTCTCCGCAGGCACTTCAGAAACCTGCGCCCGAGTCGCACGGCGTGATTCATTGGAGAACAAAGCACTCTCGACAATGGTGCGTAACTCATACGGCAGCTTCTCCTTGCTGAGAACATCATAGGCCCCCAGGCGCATAGCCTCGATCACATTGCTGGTGCTAGCGATCCCGCTAAAAAGGATCACCATCGCATTCGGATCGCTCATGCGCAGACGCTTCAGCAGCTCGATCCCCGACATGCCCGGCATCCGCACCTCAGCCAGCACGAGATCAGCACGCTGCTTCTGATACGCCGCCACCGCCTCTTCAGAACGCTCCACCGTGACAACCGTCACACCGGGTGCCTTTAAATGAGTCGCTGCCCAACTGAGAAAGTCGGGATCTGCATCCACAATAAGGATTCGGGATTCTGGGGCGTCTGGCATGGAATTGGGGAAAGTTTGTTCCTAGACGGTTGGGTCTTGGGCGTCAACGCCCACTCTACGCTTTTGAGTCATCTACGTATGCATTCGCTGCCGCAGGCACCTGTTTTCCAGCTTTCTTGGTCACCGTAATAAAAGCTTCCTGAAGATAAATCGGCTCCAGCGATGCTGAACTTAGCGTCTCCAGTTCGGCTTCAGAGAGCTTACCAATCAGTTGCCCAAGATTGATCGCTGAGGGCTGATGCAACATCACCTGCTCAATTCCCAGCGGTGACTTCGCATCCAAACTTAGCCAAATGCCGCCATTTGCCATCTGGGCTTTGGCCGCTTCGGCAGTCATCACCTCAGCACCCGCGACCAGCCGCCCGTCCGCTATCTGCGCTGTGTAAAACTGGCCGCGTCGTGCATCGCCCAGCACATGATAAATCGGTAAATCCACCGTAGCGATCGAAGGCCAACCGACTACCGACCAGTCGCGAGAAAGAGCGATCCCATGCGCCGCTGCGATGCTGATCCTCACTCCCGTGTAGGAGCCCGGTCCAGTGCCGATTGCGATCACGGCCTTGTCATCACCGATCACCGCCAGCGCCTCAGTCAGTGGCGCAAACACCTGTGCATTGTGCGAACGCTCCGACTGAAAAGCCGCATCAAAAATCACTTCGCCACCACGCATCACTGCAATCACGCCCCGTGCAGAGGAAAGATCGATAGCGAGT
>JBEBGU010000863.1:0-2290 GCA_040081325.1 Prosthecobacter sp. | reverse complement strand
GTCCAGAATCGTGGCAAACTCGAAGTCGATCAGGCAAAAGCGCCCGAGCTGGGCGTTGTAGGTCACATTGCGCGTGTAGGGGTCCTCATGGCGCACGCCGTATTGCTCAAGCTCCGCATAGAGCTGACGCAGTTTGTCCTCGCTCAGGCGCTCCACGCGCTGGCCGCAGTTCGTCGTCACCAGATGCAGTTTCTCCGGGTCCGACTCCAGAACGCGCGGCACAAAGGTGCAGCCCATTTTTTGCAGGTACTTCAAAACGCGCACCTCATGCTCGAAGCGCTCCCTGGCCTGGTGCCCCCTGAAAGTCTTGTGTACACGCCCGTCATAGCCCAGCCGGACCAGAGCGCGCGCCGTGTTCTTTGCCTCATTCATCAGGCTGCACTCATGTCTGTTTTATTAACTGGCTGCAACTCGTGAAAGCGAACATTGCCGAGAGATTCACGCTGTTTTTTGCGATAGCCTTGCCGCCATGCTTCCCCGACTTCTGCTTTTGATCCTCTTCCTGCCCGCGCTGCTTCAGGCCCAGGTGGCGCGAAATGTGTCTGTCGATCTGGAGTCTGGCATCATCGCTCGCCTGGATACCACGAACAAAAAACATGACGATGGGGATGTCATCAAATCACACGCGCGGTTGCTGGAGATGACAGATGTGCAGGTGCAGGACTTTAGCGCTTCGTTTCTTCTCATGGTGGATAGTTCACAGGTTGCTGAAAAGGTGTCACTGCTGCGCGCGGAAGCTTGGTCACTCGATCTGGTGGGGAAAAAGGACCTGCGATTTCGAATCCACGTCACTAGTGGAGCGCCGCTCGAATTGACGGCCCCACTGCTGGCAAACCTGCCTTCGAAGCCAGAGCTGCATCATATCGCCGTGAGTGTGAAGCGTGATGCTCGGCAGTCTCTCACGGGCGTTTGGGTTGATGGGGTTGAGGTTATTACTGGTTTGCTGCCACCCGGCCCAATCACGGTGAAGAAAAGTAGCGTCGTCGCTGGTGACGAGAAGCTGCGTGGCGTGGTGGCAGATGTGCGGCTCTATGATCGTGCGCTCAGCCGACCCGAAATTATCGCCCTCAGTCAGCAGCTTCCCCATCCTTCAAAATCGCGCCCGAAGGGCATGTATAATTTTGAGCTTCAGAAAGACGAAGTCATCGCCCTGCTCGGCGGCAGTGAAGCCGTGACCATCGCGGAAGAAGGCTCACTGGAATCTCTGCTCATGCTCAGCTACGCCGCGCAGAAACCAAAGTTCCGCAGCCTCGCTTGGGAAACTGACACGGTCTTTCGCCAGGATCGCCCGCTGAACTTCGGTGATCTCATGCTGCAACTCCGCCGCTGTGAAGCGACCTGTGTCTTCCTCATATTTGGCCGTCAGGAATGTCTGGAGCGTGGCGAGTCGGGAGTGGAGGAGTTCCGCGTTGCTTTGGAAAAAATGATCGAGACCTGCAAAGCCGTAACGCCGCGACTGGTCATCATCGAAGCCGCGCCATTTGAAAAAAGCCTGCCGCCACTGCCTGATCTCAGCACCAAGAACGCCGCGCTCGCGAAATACAACGAAGTCCTGCAAGCGCTCGCCGAGAAGCATGGAGCCTTCTTTTCCAGCTCGGGCGAAGGATGGAATCATCAGCGCCCTTACCGACTCACTAGCGATGGAGTGAACCTGACTCGTGGAGGCGCGCAGGAGCTTGGGCTTCGAGTGCTGACCAGCGCCCGCTTGATGGAGCGTCCTGATGTGACAGAGCTCCGCCCGCTAATCCAAGCCAAGAACAAACTCTGGCACGAGTATTGGCGTCCCAGCAACTGGGCCTTCCTGTATGGCGACCGCACCGCGCAACCGAGCAGTCGCGATCATCTCAATCCGCAGGTGCGCTGGTTCCCGAAGGAGTTGGAAAAGTACCAAGCACTCATCAAAACCCAGGAAGAAGCGATATGGAAACAAGCCGAAGATCTGGGGAGGAAGGTTCCATGAGACTGACTATCGCCGCGCTTCTGTTTGCCACGACATGCATCGCCCAGCAGCCGTATAAAAAAGCCATCTCCGTCGGCGAACCGCCGCCGGATCACACGCCCGAGGCCGAACTCGCTTCCTTCAAAGTGCTCGATGGTTTTGAGGTGAACCTCTTTGCCTCCGAGAAAGACGTGGTGCCGAATCCGCTCGTCATCCGCTGGGATGAACGTGGTCGCTTGTGGGTGCTCAGCACCACGGCTTACCCGCAGCCTGCGCCGGATGAAGTGTGCAACGATCAAGTTCTCATCCTCGAAGACACCGATCACGATGGCCGTGCCGACAAGCGCACGG
>JBEBGU010000862.1:0-2295 GCA_040081325.1 Prosthecobacter sp. | reverse complement strand
TACGACGATGCCATTGAGCGGAGCCAATTATGCGTCGCCAGGTAAGTTGTCGTGGGTCTTTACGCCGAAAGGTAACGCGCAGCTTCAGCGCTGGTGTCTCACGCCGGATGGCCTGCGCATGATGGTGCAGGACTCATCAGGCTGGCTTTATAACGTGGATCGCCAGACCGGTCGTCTGCTTTGGAGCCAGCGTATCAGTGGTCAGGCTGTCGCCATGGCGATGCCGAGAAATGGCCAAGAGCTGGTGAGCTACCCGGCTGAATGGAGTGTCAGTGATGAGCATGTCTGTGTGTTGAATGAGGAGTCGCTGAGCTGTCTGAGTTTGCAGGATGGCGCGCTCGTCTGGCAGGTGAAAACCGGGACGGTGGTGCCTGGATCACAGGGCTGTCTGGCACGTGTCGAGGGACGTGTGCTTTGGTGGCGTGTCGCGCTCGGCAGGCTGGATGCTTTGGATGAAGTGGCGGGCAAGCTTCTGTGGACGAGCCGCATTCCACCGCTCGCAGAAAAGCCCGCTTCGAACGCGAACAATCCCGTCTGGCTAACCAGTGGTATTCGTGCGGATCGTGGTCGCGTTCTCGTGTGGGGAAATGGAACGGCGGTGGCGCGTATCGATGATGGAATGCTGCTATGGAAGGTCAGTGCGGCCGCAGCGCCCATCTCATTTCCTCTGGAGTTGGATGAAACTAAAACGGCCTCTGCCATCATGGGCCAGCCGCTCATTGCCACGGGGTTTAGCCGAGTCCGTGCCGGGTTTAATCGCGTCACTCTTGCGCATCAAATGGCGATCCCGAGCTACGGTTATCCAGGCATGTATGGCAGCGCTCAGAGTAGTCCATGGCTGCTCTGGGGTGGTGATGGCGAGCGCTGGTTGCAGGGCGACGGTATCTGGATGCTCGGGCAAAACATCATCAGTGCGCGTTACTCAGTGCTCGGGCTACCGGTCACCTCTTCTGCATCACGCTCGGGGTCTTCTTTAAACTCGGCGTTGCCTATCGGCACAGTGGGTCGTGCGTTAGTCGCCGTCACTGAAACCGCTGTGCTCAAGGTGCTGCCTGAAGGTGAGGTGAAGACACTCTCTTCTTCCGAGTTTCGAGATAATCGCCCCTCCAAACATCCACTGCCAGCCGTGGCGCTTGATGGGCACATCCTAGGCATGGCCACGGCAGATCATCTGTGTGTCGTCGATGCTGTCAGCGGCAGCCTTTTGTGGAAAACCGATTGGCCCAAGGACGCGCAGCCGATCATTCAAGAGGCCCGTGAATCTCTGAACGTCTGGCAAAATCTGCGTTGGAGTTCACGCGGCGTATCGTTCTACGACGGCCAAGGCCGCACGCTGACCGTGGAGTGGCGCGCACTCATGGCGGGCGGTGATTTGATCGTGCCCGTGGGCACACGAACTCTGATGGGCCTGCGCTGCCAACCGTGACTTCGTAACGCTGGGCCTGAACCGGCGAGTTCTCTTGGTTGCCCATGCTTTCACTCGTCATTTCTCTCTTTTCCTACCTCGCTGGTTCGGCTCTTACGCTGCCCCTGGCCAGCTCTCGATATGGCTCAGGTGATCCTTTATTGTGACTTGACGATCCTCTATTGTCGCTTGATCAGGGCGGCGGTTGGCCGAACTCCTCGTGCCTAGCCCGCGCTCTAGGTTTCGTATCAAGGCATGGACCATGCTGTGATCGCCTCCACTAGCTTGTATCCCCGCCATTCAATACACTTTATGACCATGCTACCACGCCTCCTCGTCGTTCTCACGGCCTTCTTCACGCTCCTCGTTAGCCACGCTCAGGCGCAGTTGACCTGGACGCCCCAAACCTCTGGCACCACGGAGACTTTACGCGAGGTCTGGGGCGCAGATGCCTCCCATGTCTGGGCGGTGGGGCATTCGGGCACCATTGTAAAATACGATGGCAGCGCCTGGGCACCCCAGACCTCCGGCACCGCGTTCAACCTGATTGGCGTGTGGGGCACGGATGCCAGCAACGTGTGGGCCGTCGGCAGTGGCGGGACGATTTTAAAATACAATGGCAGCACCTGGGCGGCGCAGACCTCCAACACCACCGCTGAGCTGCGCTCTGTGTGGGGCACGGATGCCTCCAATGTCTGGGCCGTGGGTGGCAGTGGCATCATCGTGAAATGGAATGGCAGCGTGTGGGCTGAGCAGACCTCCGGCACCACCAAGTTGCTCTTCGGCGTGTCAGGCACCAGCGCCACGAATGTGTGGGCGGTGGGCTTCGATGGCACCATCCGCCACTGGGATGGCAGCACCTGGGCGGCGCAGACCTCGAACAATGTGAA
>JBEBGU010000861.1:0-2299 GCA_040081325.1 Prosthecobacter sp. | reverse complement strand
GGTGAAGGGCTTGATCGCAGAGCCGGGCGAGTGCGGTGCCACAGCGGCCAGCATCGTCGCCGATCTGCCCATCGAGTATCCCACGCCCACGGGCATCTATCGGCCTGAAAACTACGCTCACCGCCTCTACGGTCCCATGACTTATCGTGACGCGCTGGGCAACAGCCTGAACATCTCCGCCGTCAAAGCGCTCACCAGAGTCGGCGGCGCAGACACACTGTTAGCTAGACTTAAAGCACTTGGCCTCACCACGCTGACCGAGCCTGCTGAGCATTACGGACTTGGCCTTACCATCGGCAACGCGCCCGTCCGACTCATCGAACTCACCAACGCCTACGCGGCTCTTGCTCGCCTCGGACAGTGGAAACCGTGGACGCTCACCGTAGCGGAATGCGCCAGCATTCCTGTGCTCCAGCCCGCCGCTTGCTACCTCATCGCCGACATCCTCAGCGACAACCAAGCGCGCACGCTCACCTTCGGCACGCATTCACCATTGCGACTACCGTTTCGTGTCTGGGCAGGCAATTTCGATAACACACCCATGCAGGAGGTCTCCGGCGTCACGGGTGCCGCACCTATTTGGCGTGACATTTTTCTACATCTGAACGCGCACCACACGCAGACTTGGTATCTCGAACCGAGCGAATTCACACGAGCACGAATCGACCCACGCACAGGCAAGCTTCTCACGGCCCAGTCCCCGCCTGCCCGCGTCAGCCGTGAGGAACTCTTCATCAAAGACACTCTGCCACCACAGGCCAGCGCACAGGATTACGATAACCGTGGGCGCGCATTCCTAACGAATGATTATGCCCAATGGCTTCGCAGCTCAGATAACTGGATGGGAGATGTCGTCACCCTTGCTGCCAAGGACGGGCCGATGCCTTGGCGCATCACCAGCCCCATTCCAGGCACGGTCATTCACCTCGATCCCGATCTCCCTGACCACGGGCGACGCCTCTTTTTAGAAGCAGGTCCGCAGCGTGAAATCGACTGGCAGAGTGACACGCTCAAGATTCAGCGAGACGGCACAGCCCCATACGTCCTACTCAAACCAGGACGCCACAACCTCACTGCACGCGATCCACTCACTGGCGAGATACAGCGCACCTTCGTGATCGTGCACACTGAGTGATCAAGTCCACCCTGCTTTAAGGAGATGCGCGAAGCCGGTAGTGTGAGACAAGAAGTCTGAAGTCGTCATCCAGTGTCTCGATACGGCGGTAGTCACAATCAAAGGTTTGGAAAAGTGTGACCCGCCCAGACTTCTCAGCAGGAAAGCGAATGATGTGCGCGCCCTCAGCATCGAGCCATTGGACGATGTCAGGTTTGACTCCTCCGCCGCGAATGACCGTTCCACGTAGGCCATCAGGAAGTAGAGCTACATCCCCCTGAACAATGATTTCAAAATTACTGCGCTTGATAAAAGCGGGCGGGAGCTGACCGAGAAAATGCATGGCTGGAATCTGGCCAAGATTAAACTTATCTGGCCTGACTTGACCCGTGAGTTCAAGGCTTACCATGTGAGCGACCAGCAGCACACGCCGCGCATCTTTGACGAGTGGCGGCTGACGTGAATCCACCCAACGATTGATAGCGGCATAACGCAGCGCAAAGGCCGACTGCGACTTGTCCAGATCTGGGTAAAGACCATGCGCTTCTTTGCTCATTTTTTCAGCCACCTCAGAGCTATCTGTGAAGGTGTCGTTGGCATTGCGCAGGTTTACATCCCCGTAGTGTTTAAAATACCGCGCGGTCTCCATGACACGATTATAAACGGCTGCGGCAGGAGGCCCTTGATCGACAACCTTGCCATCCTCAGAACGCTTTGCCCCCTTCGGAACCCCCTCCAGCTTGCCGATACTTTCACGCTCCTCCGCTGCTGGTAAAGCCGTGCGCTGACCGCGATCAAAGGCCCGTTGAAGCGCGGCTTCGCGCGCTTGTTGACCTTTCACCATCGGGTTGCCTTCTTGTATCGGTCTTAAAGTAGGCTGCTTGGCGCGATCTAGCGCACGCTGAACAGCAGCAGCGCGGTCACGTTCAGCTTTCGCAAAGGGACTCTCATCCTGCGCAGTCGCAGTCGAGAGTAAGCCTAGAATGAGGAGCCAGCGCGGTAACATGACTGAGGACTACCACAAACGAACACAGGTGGGAAGCTTTGTGTTTCACCCAGCCGCCCCCCGTTCGGAGCCCCGCTTTTAAGCGGAACCGGAGTCTGCGGAGTTTTTCTGCCCACGGTCTCGGCAGGACTCCGTTCCGGCTGAAGCCGGTGCTCCGAACCCAGAACAAGGAACGCTCA
>JBEBGU010000117.1:0-8771 GCA_040081325.1 Prosthecobacter sp. | reverse complement strand
CTCTTTCAGTGTCACCTTCAATCCCTCCACGCTCGGTGTGAAAAGTGCTGTGCTGCACATCCTCAGCAATGATGCCGACGAAAATCCTTTTGATATCAATCTCACAGGCATCGGGCTTTCTCAGGCGATCTTCCAGCAGGGTGCGAATGATCCTTTTACTGGCTTGAGTTACACAGGATCTCAGGACGTCTGGCTGTACATCAACGGACCTAGCACAGGCACTGAATCCCGCAATACAGGTGCTGATGTCAGAGTCATCACAGGCGGTATCCCGAGCGGTCCGCGCCGTGCTCTCATGCGCTTCGATCTCGCTTCGCTGGCCGGACGCTATGCCACGATTCATAAAGTGACCTTGCGTCTGCATTGGCAGTCGAACTCAGGGGCCTTTGCCCCTGTGGCGGACTCGCTGCGTGTGTATCGTGTCGCGAGTGCGAATGGCACCTGGGTGGAGGGAGATGGCTTTCCGCATCTGACCTCGGACCCTGGGTGGAGTACCTGGAGCCACCGCATTTATTCCTCAACGCCATGGGCTGGAAGCGAAGGTGCGGGCACGGCGGGAACGGACTACGTCAACACGGTCATCGGCAGCAAGGCTTACAACTTGAGCGAGGTTGCTGGCACTGCCTTTGACATTGTCTTCACAGACACCTCTTTCATCAATGACTGGGTAGCTGGAAACAACTCGGGACTGTTTCTCCGCACGATCACGGAGAACGGTCAGGCGATCTTCCATTCTTCCGAAAGCACCACAGCCGCTCTACGGCCGGAGCTGCTCATTGACTTCACTCCAAGCGGGGCCCCGGAACTCGATGTGGAGCAACCTGCCGGGGCGAGTCTTGCCGATGGTGGAAACAAAGATTTTGGCAGCGTGAGCCTGGGTGCCACGTCGAGCCTGACATTCACCCTGAAGAATTCGGGAGATCAAAACCTAACCGGATTAGGCATCACGATCGATGGAGCAGAAGCATCTGACTTCACTGTCACGGCTGCTCCAGTCGCGCCCGTGAGCGGTCCAGGCGGCAGTACGACCTTCACTGTGCAGTTTGCCCCTGGTGGTGCTGGCCAGAGAACTGCGGCACTGCACATCGCCAGCAATGATGCTGACGAGAATCCTTTCGACATCATCCTGCGAGGCACCGGCATCGGCCTGCCTGAGATCGTGGTGGAGTATCCGTTTGGTGTGTCTTTGACGGACGGATCCAGCACTGTTGCCTGGGGCAATTCGGCAGTAGGCACTCCTGTAGCACGGACCTTCATACTGAAAAACACCGGCTCTGCGGCTCTGAATCTGACGGGTGCCAGCGTGGATGGCGCGAATGCCGGTGATTTTACTCTGGGTGCGCTTGCCGGCAGCATCCCAGCGGGTGGCAGTGTCAATTTAAGCGTGACCTTCAATGCTTCTTCGGTCGGCGCAAAAAGCGCTGCGCTGCACCTCCTCAGCAATGATGCTGACGAGAGTCCCTTTGATATCATCCTCACGGGCAACAGCCGATTTGAGACCATCTACCAGCAAGGCGCAGCGGATCCTTTCACCGGCAAACCGTACACTGGCATGGAGGACACCTGGCTCTTCACGAATGGCCCAAGCACAGGCACGGAATCGCGCAACACAGGGGCGGACGAGAGGATCGTCGCGGGAGGTATCCCCGATGGCCCGCGTCATGCGCTGCTGCGCTTCAATGTGGCATCTCTGGCTGGCAAGTTTACCTCCATCAGCAAGGTGACTCTGCGCCTCTACTGGCGGTCAAACTCCGCTGCTTTCGCCTCTGTGGCGGACACCGTGCAGGTGTTTCGTGTCTCTGCCGCGAACAAGGCATGGGTCGAGGGCAATGGCTTTAGTGGTGACACAGCAAGCGCTGGCTGGAGCACCTGGGGACACCGGCTCCACGCCACCACTCCGTGGGCGGGAAGTGTGGGTGCGAATACGCCGGGAACAGACTACGCCAGCACACCGCTTGGCACCCGAAGCTATGATCTGAGCGAGGTCGCGGGCGATGCTTTTGAGGTGGTGTTTACGGACACCTCATTCATCAGTGAATGGCTGGCAGGCAACAACTCAGGTCTTTATCTCCGAACCATCACCGAGAACGGTCAGGCTAACTTTCACTCCTCGGAAAGCACCAACGCTGCGCTCCGCCCTCAGTTGCTTATCGAGTACACACCAGTCACGGGCTCTGAAATTTTGGTGGAGCAGCCAGCAGGCATTCCTCTTTCTGATGGTGTTTCAAGCATCGACTTTGGCCATCTGAATACAGGAACATCCGTTGCCCGCACCTTCATCATCAGGAATCTCGGATCGGCCAATCTCACTGGACTGGCCATCACCAAGAACGGCGCGCACGCGACAAACTTCACCGTCGGTGCGCTCGGTGCCACGTCTCTGGCTCCCGGTGCGAGCACCACCTTCGAGGTGACCTTCAACCCAAGTGCGGGGGGCGTACGCACAGCGGCGATCCACATCGCCAGCAACGACGCGAATGAGAAAGCTTTCGACATTGCACTGATGGGCATCGGGATCGCAGCCCCAGAGATTACCGTGGAGCAGCCTGCGAACACCAGTCTTGTGGATGGCACCTCGTCGGTGGCGTTTGGCAACATCGCGCTGGGCAAATTCAGCACACTCACCTTCACGATCAGAAACCAAGGTGCCGTTCCGCTCACGGGTATTGCCATGACGAAGGACGGTGCCAATAGCGGAGACTTTACCATCACGGGCCCTGACGTGACTGCTCTGGCACCAGCCGCCAGCAAGACCTTTACCGTGAAATTCACCCCCGGTGCGGCAACCCTGCGCACCGCTGCGATACACATCACCAGCAACGACGATGACGAGGCGGTATTCGACATCGCACTCACTGGCACCGGGGTGATCAAGCCTGTGGTGAATCCCGCCGGACCATTCAGTTGGTTCGTCAGCGGCACCGTCACTGATGAGATCACTGCCGCGAACCATCCGACGAGCTTCACCATCACCGGACTACCCGCTGCCATGACCTATGACAAGACGACGGGCCAGCTCAGCGGCAAACCCAACGCCGCCACGACGGCAACGAAGACCTTCACCGTCGTCGCCTCGAATATCGCAGGGTCGAGCTCGGCGGTGACGTTTAGCTACACCGTCACCGCTCTTCCGGTGCTGAGCATGGGCACGTTCAATGGGTTGATTGATCGCAGCACTCTCATGAGCGGACCGGTGGCGGGACAGATGTTGAAAGGCCACGGCGGCAGTCTTTCCAATCTCGTCGTCACCAGCACCGGCACCTTCACTGCCACGCTGAACCTGGAAGAAAAAGGCTACAAGATGCCAGCGGCTGCACGACTCGATGCGGCGACAGGAGGCAATCCCACGGCCTCTGTCGTGATCCTGCGCGGCACGGCGGTGGACGCCATTCCTGATCTCACGTTTGCCTTTGCGATCAATAAAGACACCGGCGAACTCACGGGTACGTTGAGCGATGGCGTTATCGTCACGCCCGTCGCGCTGAAAGCCTGGCGCAGTCCGTGGAAGGCCACTGGCACCGTCGCGAGTCCCGCGAATCCAGCCACCGCCGCAAGTTACACCGCCGCCTTGGAACTCGATCCCGCACTCGCGGGCACAGATCCGCTCAGTGCTCCGCCCGGTAATCCCGCGAATGTCATCTACCCACAAGGCACCGGCTACGTCACGCTCACGATCACGACAGCAGGCGTCGCCACATGGAATGGCAAGGCTGCTGACGGCACGCCGCTCACGGCCAGCACCATGCTCGGGCCGAACGGCGAAGTGCCGCTGCACTTCCTGCTCTACACACCCATGGCTGCCGCCACAGCAGGTTCACTGCATGGCTGGACGAAGATCACCGGGGTGAATCTGGACAGCGTCGCGCCCTTTGACTGGCTCAAGCTCGCGCAGCTTCCCACCAGCACCACGCGGAGCTACAAGGATGGCTTCCCGCTGCACAGCCTCACGGTCATCGGTAGCAAGTATGTGAAACCCACCGCCGTGAACCTCATGCTCGGGCTGCTCGTACCGCCGAACAACGCGCAGCTCGTGTTTAGTGAAGGCGGCATCAAGGAATCCACACTTGGAGTTAGCGGCGCGCTCACGCAGATCTTCAGCATCAGCGCGACGAACGTCATCTCGGGCTTGGTCGGCACTCCAGGCGTTGTGACCTTGACGCCCTTCAGTGCCACGACCGGAGCCATCAGCGGCAACTTCACGCTGAGCGATGACGACCCGCGCGACACGATTCCACCCATCGCCAAAGTGACGCGCTCGACACCGTGGACTGGCGTGCTGGTGCCGCGTTTGGGCAAAGGCGTGGGTCAGTTCCAACTGGCTAAGCTGCCGACGAACACCCCGCCCGCGACCACACCGACGAACTCACCGCAGCTCTCCGGTCAGGTCGTACTGGAGGCTCCGTAGTGGCGTGCCTTTCGCATTGATGAATCAAGATGCGTCGATACGATGGGCGCACTTTGGCCTCCCTTTTGAAATCACTGAGTCTCATCGCCGACCCCACGCGGGTGCGGTTGCTGCTGTTGTTGAAGCAGGAGGAGCTGAGTGTGGCGGAACTCCAGGAAGTGCTGTCGCTGCCGCAGTCGAACATTTCCGCGCAGCTCAGCAAGCTGAAGGCGGCGGGACTGGTGAGTGATCGCCGTTCCGGCAAGAACCGGCTCTACAGCTTGGAAGAGCCAACCGCGAAAGAAGCAGATGCGCGGCTGCATTTCCTGGCGCTGCTGGAGGCGGCAGGTGCGGAGATGCGTGAAGTAAAGAAGGATGCCACGGCGCTGAAAGTGGTGCTGCAAAAGCGCGAGCGCACAGCGCAGGCTTACTTTGATGCACTGGCCGGAAAGTTTGGCCGGCACTACATTCCTGGGCGCTCATGGAAGGGGCTGGGCGAGACCTTATTAAAGCTGCTGCCACCGCTGGTGATCGCGGATCTCGGGGCAGGTGAGGGCACGCTTTCGCAACTGCTGGCTCAGCGCGCAAAGAAAGTGATCGCCGTGGATAACAGCGAGAAGATGGTGGCTTATGGTGCCGATCTGGCGCAGCGGCACGGCTTCAAGAATTTGGAGTATCGGCTGGGCGACATCGAAAATCCACCCATCGACCCGGGCACGATGGATCTGGTTTTTCTGAGTCAGGCATTGCATCATGCGCAGCGTCCTGCGCAGGCTCTACGCGCAGCTTATGCGCTGCTGAAGCCGGGCGGTCGCATCGTTCTACTGGACCTGCTCAAGCATCAGTTTGAAAAGGCCCGTGAGTTGTATGCCGATGTGTGGCTGGGCTTCTCAGAAAGTGAACTGCATGAAATGATGGGGCAGGCGGGATTCACGAAAGTGGAGACGAGTATCGTTCATCGAGAATCACAGAGTCCGCACTTCCAGACCGTACTGGCGATGGCGGAGAAGGCCTAGCAGCCGAGATCAGGGTTGGCGCGCAGCGGGGATGTTGAGTCCGTTTTGAGTGAGCATGAGACCAGTGATCTGATCTTTGTCGTCGCGAGTGAAAGTGAGCACGGCTTTCACGACATCGTACTCGAAGCGATCTTTGGCGGTCTCGAATACGGGTGCTGGAGGCTGGCCTTCAAGCTGTGCAAAGAGCGTGTTTGACTTGATGGTGATGGTGAGAGTTTTCATGCCCATGAGGGCAAATTTTCCGGTGTAGGGCTTGAGCTGTTCCGCTTTGCGCAGGGTGATCTGCGGCAGCGGATCAGTCGTGCGTTTGGCGACGAGTTCGCGGCCGTTTTGGAAAAGGGTGACGGACTTCACCTTGCTTCCTTCACTCGTGAACTGGAACTCTGCGGGAACTACTTTGAGAAAGAAGCGGTTGGGAGCAGAGGGAAAGGCCGGGAGGAATGTCTGACCAGTGAGGCGAATCCAAAGAAGGCCGTCGTGCAGCAGCACCGTGAAGCGCGCTTCAGCCCCCAGCTCATAGATGCCTGGATAGGTTTTGAGCACTTCAGCGCTGAGCGCGATTTCTTTGGGCATGACGCGCGGCGGCTCACGGTGTGTTTTGGCGATGACGCTGCTACCATCTAGAGTGGTGTTGTTGATGAGGACGACGCGCACGATGTCCTGCTGCGGGATGACCTGAAGGCCGGAGCGGTAGCCACCGGTGCCGCCGTCATGGTTGTAGAATGGAATGCCATCACGCTGCCCGATGAAGATGCCGAGTCCGATCTTGCCACCCATCGTTCCAGCCTCGGCCTGTGGCTGCAAAGCGAGTGCGAAGGCTTGAGCCAACGGTGTCTTTTCGGGATGGGCTATGGCTTGGCCAAACTTGATCATGTCGGCGGCGGTGGAGCGCAGTCCGCCTGCTCCGGCGACTGCGTCAAAGGTCCATGAATGGGAAGGCTTGTCGCCATCATGTGGAGGCGCGAGCGGGTGCTTGAGACCGGTGATGGTCATGCGTGTGTCATTGAGTCCGAGCGGCGTACAGATTTTGGTGATGACCGCTTGCTCCCAGGTGCTCTGATAGACCTTGCCCAGTAGATGTCCGAGCAGACCGACACCGAGATTTGAGTAGCTGCTGAGATGCGGGCCGTCTTTTTCCAGATGCGCCGTGGTCAGGAAGTCTAGCATCAGCTTCTCATCATAGTGAGCGTACGGATCATCGGGCGCACTGCCTGCGGCCTGATTGTCGGGCAGGCGTGGCAGGCCGCTGGTGTGGGTGGAAAGCTGCTTTAGAGTGATCGCGGCGATGCGTGGATCGGCAAACTTGAGGTTAGGTGGCAGCAGTGAAGCGATGCTTGTTTCGAGTGTGACTCGGCCATCAACCACGGCCTGTGCAAGCAGGAGACCAGTGAAGACTTTGGTGATGGAGCCGATCTCAAAGAGGATCTCCTCCGGTGGTGTTCCGGACTGCGGCAGTGGGCTGCCAGCACTGGCATAACTGACTTTCCCACCGATGCTTTCACCGCTGACGATGCCGCCCGCCTTGAGTGCCTTGGCAGCTTCTTTGGCGGCCTCAGTAAGCGGCTTGTCGGCGGCACTGACGCAAGAGACGATGAGGCTGAGAATGATAATGAAGCGCATGGAGAAAGAATGAAGGATGAAGAGTGAAGCGTCCATCAGTATCCGCGCAGCCCATGGACTGCGGCAGCTTGCTGCCGCTTTGAGGAGGAGGCTTGCCGCCGAGTCGGACTCGCCTGCAAGCGGCGAGCAGAAAAGCGGTGGCGAGCCTCCGCAGTCCATGGAGAGTCTCTGACTCTGAAATTAAAATGAAACGCGACAGCGCTGGCTGTAGTCGTAGCATTCCCACCGTATGAACACTCTGCCAAAAATTCTCCTCACCATCAGCGCGGTGTTTTGCGCTTTGGCACTCGGCACGCTCGGTTGGTTGGCGATGCAGACGACGGAGGTGAAGGATGTGCGGAATACGAAACCGGCTTCCTTTCCACAGGCGCGCGTGGTGAAACCGTCCGCTGCATCGGCTGAGTCGAGTGTGGTCGTCACTGCGCCGAGTGATGATGGATTGAGCCAGAAATTAAGCGAGCTGACGGCGGCTGACGGCGTGGTGCCTGGGGAACTGCTGCTGACCTTCAAATCACCTGAGGCGCTGAATGCTTTCCGCCTACGGGCTGCTCTGGCGGGGATCGACATCAGGCACAGTGACCCGAGGCTGCTATCAGCCAGGGTGAAGTACAGGGACGCGGCCAAGATGGCGGCTGAGCTGCGTGAGCACGCTGGGGATTATGAAAACATCGGCGCAAACTACCACATCTGGGTGCCTGGCTCGCCTGAGAAATCTGCGCAGGACACGGCGAATGCAGGCGGCTCGGTGCCTTTTGAAAGCAGCGCGCTGGACATCATCGGCGCAAAAGGTGATCGTAGCCGCTGGGGCGCTGGTGTGAAGGTGGCGGTGCTGGACACCGGGGTGACGAATCACTCCACGCTCAGCGGAGTGAAGGTGACGCACACGGATTTGGTGAAGGATGGCTTACCAATGAATGGGCATGGCACGGCGATGGCCACGCTCATCGCTGGTAATGATAATGAGAACGGTGGTGTCGCACCTGCGGCGGAGATTTTAGACATCCGAGTCGCTGACTCTAAGGGCGAGGGGAATGTCGCCTTTGTGGCGCAGGGCATCATGATCGCGGTGGATCAGGGTGCTCGTGTGATCAGCATCAGTCTCGGCACATCGGCGAATTCATCCATGCTCAGTAAAGCTGTGGCGTATGCCCAAAGTCGTGGCGTGATCGTCGTGGCGGCAGCGGGCAATGAGCAGCAAACGCATCTGTCTTATCCGGCAGCCTATGAAGGCGTGATCAGCGTGGCGGCGGTGGATGCCAAAGGCACGCAGGCTTATTTCTCCAATTCGGGTGAGGGTCTCTTCATCTCCGCGCCAGGCGTGGGCATCGTGTCGGGATACAGTGATAATAAAATGGTCATCGGCAACGGCACCTCCCAGGCCGCTGCGATCACCAGCGGTGCTATCAGTGCGCTGCTGAGTCGGAACTATACCTCGACCAATATCCGCCAGGTGCTGACGGGCAATGCGGTGCGTGTACAGGCTCCGGCGAATCAAGTGGGCGCTGGCATCCTGCATTTGCCGTGAGAGTGTGGCCTTGAGAAGACCCTTTTCACGGACTACTGCATGGCCTGATGCCACGCCCCCTCCATTTGCCTGAATTGCTGTCTCCTGCTGGAAACTGGGATTGCTCGCGCGCAGCGGTGGCGAACGGAGCGGATGCGATCTACTTCGGCCTGCCGAAGTTCAATGCGCGGATGCGTGCGGACAATTTCTCGGCGGAGGATTTGCCCGAGCTGATGCGCTTTCTGCA
>JBEBGU010000860.1:0-2300 GCA_040081325.1 Prosthecobacter sp. | reverse complement strand
GGCATGGCGTGCGGCAGGTAGAGAAAGAAGGGCTTCTCGCGATGAGCCTCGATGAAATGGATTGCCTCCTCGGTATAGCGTTTGGTTAGGTAGTCACGATCCACGGGGGCTTCGATGACTTTTTCATCACGCATCAGTGGAAGTTCAGGCCACTCGGCGGGCCGCTTGTCGCGTGTCATGTCATCGCTGTATGGGATGCCAAAGAAGGAATCAAAACCCTGGCGTGTGGGCAGGAATTCCGTCTGATCACCGAGATGCCATTTGCCGATGATTATGGTGGCGTAGCCCGCCGACTTCATCACTTCTCCCAGCGTCGTCTCATTCGGATTCAGGCCTTTGGCGGCGATGGGTTGCAGCACGAGACTGCCGCGATCACTGACGTGCATATTAAGCCGCATAGGATAGCAGCCCGTCATCAGCGCGGCACGACTCGGCGTGCAGACTCCGCTGGCGGAGTAGTAGCTGGTGAAGCGCGTGCCCTCCGCTGCCATGCGGTCAAGATGCGGCGTGCGGTGCTTGGTCTGCGAGTTGAAGCAATGCACGTCGCCATTCCCCAGATTGTCACAGAGGACAAAGATGACGTTAGGCTTTTCAGCAGCGAGCGCCGAGGTGGCCAAGAGGAGTGCGGCGAAGATGGTTTTCATATAGCGATCAAACTGCGTCTTCTTTTATCACTGGCTTCTCCGCATTGAGGAAGAGCGCAAATAGACCCGCGAGAACAAATGCGCCTGCGCAGAGCCAGATGCCTTCGTGGTAATCGTTGTTGGTGTCGTAGGCCTTGAGCACGCCGGTGAAGAGCATGGGCATGATGGCCGCGCCGAAATTACCCCACATGTTACACCAGCCGAAGAGCTGCGCTTGGTTGCGCCCGCTGATGTCCTGCATCGTTGTCCACATCGCAGGCAGACCAAAGTCGGCGAAGAACGTGGCCAGACCAAACCACACGGTCGCGAGCCCCGGTGACTCCGTGCTGATGGCGACAAAATACAGGCCTGCCGCGATGAATTTAGATACGGACATGGGCAGCATGCGCCCCATGCGTTTGCCGAAGCGCCGGGACAGGTAATCTGTCATCCAGCCGCCGACTGGCATACCGATGATACCAATGGTGAGTGCAACGGTGGTCATGGTGCCGCTCAATTTGTCTCCCACATGCAACACGACTTTGAGGTAGTCCCCCAATGAGAGCACGAGGAAGGCCCAACCAATGTTAGTGAAGAATTGCGTGCCATTGGACATCCACAGATTGTGGCTTTTCCATGCAGCAGCCCACGGGAAACTGCGCGCCGTGCGTGGATCAGGCTGAAATGCACCACGACCTTCGGCAAGCAGCGCGATCTCGCTTTCATTGCAGCGCGGATGCTGACGCGGATGGTCACGAAACACACGCCAGTACAGCAGCGCGACAAACACGCCTGCACCGCCATACATCCAACCCGCCCACCGCCAATCACCTGCTGTCACGATGAGATAAATGGTGAGCATCGGGGCGACAGCGCCTCCAACTCGGCCGCCCCAGGTGATGGCGCTGCTGGCGAATCCGCGATTCTCAATGTGCGCCCAGCGCGTCATGAGGCCGCTGCTGGCTGGGTAGTAGCCTGCCTCGGCCAGACCGCAGCCGAAGCGCACGAGCATGAGGCTGATAAAGCCTGTGCAGAATCCTGTGCCGAGCGTGAAGAGAGACCACGCGGCGATGTAGAGCGTGATCAAAAAACGCGCGCCATAGCGATCACTCAGCCAGCCGGCGGGGACCTGCGCCAATGCATAGGCCCAGAAGAAGGAGCCTTTGATTAGATCCTTCTGCCCCTGAGTGAGATCGATGCTTCTGGCAAACGAGTCTGACTTGATGATCTCTGCCAGGCAGATGCGGTCGAGATACATCAGGAACGCCACAAGCGTCGCTGACGCAATGATCTGATGGCGGACGCTGGTGGGCTTGGCTGCGGTGTTCATGAGAGACTAGAACGCAGACATGAAACGCTTTTCGGCAGATGAAGTAGATTCGGACTGGCTGTCGAATCTGAACGGGCAGATCGGAATCGTTTCGACTCTCGGCTTCGATTGCCAATCGAAGCTACGTCACAGGTCCGCGCCTCATGAGGGAGGCATAACTGTCGTTTGAGTCAGCGCTCAGGGATACTCACCTCCTCTGCTACCTCCTGTAGAAATTCTGGTTTGGTGAAGGGTGATTTTACACAGGGGGTCACGGAGGGAGCTGAGGGTAGAAGCCAGAACCACAACCAGCGATGTTGAAGCAAATCCGCATTTCTATTGCCGCACTCCAACATAGTCTTGTAAAC
>JBEBGU010000859.1:0-2300 GCA_040081325.1 Prosthecobacter sp. | reverse complement strand
GCATAAAACTGCGTCGTATCCAGCGCCGCATTCAGCGCCAGCGGTATGGTGAAATGCACCACCGTCTCTCGCGTCACCGCCACATCCCCCTCACCCTTATCAGGACTCACCTCACGCACTGAGGCTAGCGGCAAATTCTGCGGCGTCGAAGTCTCCAGGATCAGCTTCACGAGTTCCGCCTGATCCTCATCATTAACGACTCCATCCTGAGTCAGGTCAGCAAAGGGCACTAAGTTCGCAGCGAGTGGCGAAGTGCCAGCACTATGGCCCACCAGTCTCGCCAGATCATTCGCTGTAAAGACAGCGTCCTCATCTAGATCACCCAGCTTCAGAGGGATCGCCTGACTCAACGCCGGCATCAGACACAGAAGCAAAAAACCAAGCCATCGCGAAAGTCTCCCCGTCATTGGGCCCCATAAAACCTGCCTGCTAGAAGATAAGAGTTCAGTATTCATAAGGTGTATCGAGGATTCTACCGCAAATGGCCTTTGCGATTACACTATTTTTGCTGTTCATGCGCAAAGGAAATTTAGGCCACAAATGAGTCATCCCCCTGCCTGGGCTCGAAAGCGCTGTGAGGTGGAGCGTGAATGGGTGTCAAGATTCAACTCTTGGGAGCAATCAAATCAGAATGTCCGCTGCGCTCTGCAACCACCGCGTCTGTCGCGTGGATTCCAGGCTGCCGTGAGCGTCGAAGGGCTTGAGCATGGAGAAGTCGAGGCCGGAACCTGAGGCAATGGTTTCCTGCACGGCGGCAATGGTGGTCTGGATGTGGCGGCTGCGCATTTCGTCGATGCTGTAGGGCCGGAGTCCGGAGAAGACTTTCGACTCATACAGCGCGGCGACATATTCGGTCTGGCCGACGATGAAGGCCGCAGCCGAGATGGTTTTCTTGGTCTTCTGGAGCACGGCGATCTTCCAGTAGGTGAGCGGAATCTGCCACGGACCACCTTTGCGTTTGCGGCCATAGAATGGATCATCCGGCAGGAAAACCGGGCCGGTAAAGATGGTCAATTTCTTCTCCGTGTCCTGCGCCTTATCGAGAAGGTAGTCTTCGAGGTTGCCCCAATCCTGATCGTTGTAGCCTTGGACCTGCGGGGCGGCGTTGGTGAAGTGAAAAGTGTCTTCTTGTCCACGATGAGAGTCCGCCTGGCTGCTGCCCCAGCAGGGGTCGAGCAAGCGCACGAGATGGCCGCGGCTGAAGTACACTTTCTCCTTGGAAGTGGACTTCACATAGAACTCATCATCAGGCTGATATTGACGGTCGATGCGTACGTCGGGCCGCCAGGTGTCCTTGCGCTCGCCGGGATGGATGAGTTTGGCCCCGTGGATATTGACCGCTGTCATCAGCGCGAATTTACGCTCGCGATGCACGATGACCGAGAAGTGCTGGTACTTGAGTTCGTCACCCGACTTATCCAGTAGTGGAGCAGTCAGCTTCTTTTTCCGGGCGGGTGCAAAGATCTTGTCGAGGCTGATCTCCTTGGACAGAAAGGCAGGGTTGTAGCCAAGCTTCGGACTCGCCCAGTGGGTGAGTTTCAGCGGAGCGAATTGCTCATTCAGACCTGAGGATGTAGGAGCGGATACCGGACTCGCCGCTGGTTGAAACCCGAGCGCAGCCGCCAGCCGATTGAGAACGAGATGCACGTTCTCATCTTCAAACCGCAACTGTTCGAGGTGCCGGAAGATCGCGCTGATGCGGACGCCTTCGTTGGCGATCCAGCGCTGCTTTGTGCCTGACTTCGAGGGCGCTGGCACAGCCTTGTGATGGATCGCCACCACCTGCCACTGGTCATTGAACACCGGCGCGCCCGACGAACCTGGCTCCGTGTCCGTCGAGTAGTGAATGAAGTGATCGAGGTTTGTGCCCGGCACTTTCTTCTGATCCAAATTGAGGATGTGGCTCGCGCGAATCGCGATCTGTTTCGCCTCACCGCCTGGATGCTGTACAATGCTCACGTCCTCACCCGCGACGGCCTTTCCAGACACGGGCAGCAGCGGGAGGCGTCCGTAGCGTTCCAGCGGTACACCGTTCTGCGACAGCGGAGAAACGGCCACGAAAGTGATGTCCAGATCTGTGTTGGTGTAGAAGATTTCGTCAGGCCGCAGATTGAACTGCACAGGCTCGCTCAACACGCCATCGAGGTCATGCTCGTAGCCAAACTCAGCCTCGGACTGTGCCGCTTCTGCACGGCTCGCTAGCACATGGTTGTTGGTCAGTAGCAGCCGGGTGCCCACCAGGAAACCGGTGCCAAAAGCCGCACCGCCATCAGTCGGCAGCTTGATCCGGCACACGGCGT
>JBEBGU010000858.1:0-2305 GCA_040081325.1 Prosthecobacter sp. | reverse complement strand
ATTCGCCGCATCTTTTGTCACACAGAGGCGGAAGCTGTAGATCATGACGTTCTTGTCCCCGACTTCATCGGAGCCTGCATCCGTCGTGGTGATGAAGGGCAGAGGTTTGCCATCGGCTCCGAGCCCGGACATCATCATTTTCTTCTTCGGATACTGCTTTCCAGCCAGCGACTCACCGAACTCTTTCCGGCCCTCGCGACCAATCGTCCAGCTCACACCGGCTGCGGCCATGAGATCGCCTTCATAGGTGCCATCGATGAAGACCCTGGCTTTGAAATCGCCGTCGCTGGTGACGAGCTTTGTGATGCGGGCACCTTCCTTTGCTGCCGATTTCAAGACGCGCTTTGTCAGCACCTTCACACCCGCTTCATCGAGCATCTCCTTCGTGATCTTCGCCGCGATGTGCGGCTCGTAGGTCCAGTGCGTGTGATCCTTCTCGCTCACCTTGTAGGGAAGCACGACGCCCCGCTGCTGATAGTCCTTCTCGATCCGACTATGCCATTCATCAAACAGACCCAGCACTGTGCTGCGCACCGTTTGATTCGAATCGCTGAAGCACAAGCCGCCCGTATTCACGCCACCGACATGAGCGGTCGGCTCCAGCATGATCACCGACGCGCCTTCACGCGCTGCGGCGATGGCCGCGCAGAATCCACCCGGTGTGGCTCCATACACAATGACTTCCACCTCCGTGGCGGCGAGGGTCAGGGAGGCAAAGGCGAGCAGGAGACAGGTGATGATCTTCATGGTGGTAGCTGCATTAGGCGACGGCGTTCTGAAACTGGACAGTAAATCACGCCGAGCCCGGTTGCATTCTTCCGCGACCTAGCGACTCTGCGCGCCCATGTCCACCCCCGACGACACGCGCGAAGTCATTTTGGAAGCCCGTGAACTCACCCGTGAGTTCGATGGGGTGAAAGCGCTCGATAAGTTTTCCTTCAAGCTTCACCGAGGCGAGGTGCTCGGCCTGCTCGGCGCCAATGGCGCAGGCAAGACGACGGCGATGAACTGCCTGCTGGGTCTCACACTGCCTACGAGCGGTGACATCTTTGCCTTTGGCCTGCCCTTTCATAAGCATCGCATCGCCATCCTCCAGCGGGCGAATTTTTCCTCTGCCTACACGGCGCTGCCGGGGAATCTGCTCGTGGGGCAGAACCTCAGCGTCTTTGCCCGTATCTATGGCGTGCCGGATCGAAAAAAGAAGATCGCTGAGCTGATGGATCTGCTGGAGATCGGACACCTCTCCAAGCGCGTCACCGGGCAGCTCTCCGCTGGCGAGTCCACAAGGGTAAATCTGGTCAAAGCCTTCCTCAATAACCCCGAGTTGCTCATGCTCGACGAACCCACAGCCAGCCTCGATCCCGACATCGCCGACAAGGTGCGGAAGGTCGTGCGCAAAGTGCAGCGCGAGCGCAACATCGGCATCCTCTACACGAGCCATAACATGAAGGACATCGAGGAGGTTTGTGATCGCGTCATCTTCCTGCACAAAGGCAAGATCGTCTGCGAAGGCACACCGACTGACATCGTGGCCCGCACCAGCAGCGCCACGCTGGAAGATGTCTTCATCAAAATCGCCCGCGATGGCGAAATCATCGACGAACCCGCGAAAGACAAAGCCCCATGAACTTCAATACCGTCGGCGCCCTTGTCTTGCGCTACCTCTTTCTCTACACACGATCCCCGATGCGCCTCGTCGAGTTGGTCTTCTGGCCCGTGGTCGATCTTGTGGTTTGGGGAAATGTCACCGTCTTCATCCAGAAGAACACCAACCCCGACTTCGGCAACTTCGTGCTCTTCTTCCTCGGCGGCATGATCCTGTGGGACATCATGTTCCGTGCCCAGCAGGGCGTGGCCATCTCCTTCCTGGAAGATGTGTGGACGCGAAATCTGCTCAACGTCTTTGTCGCCCCGGTGCGCACCATCGAATACGTCAGCGCCACTTTCATCGTTGGTACGATGCGCATCATCATCACCGCCATCGTGCTCAGCCTCATCTCGTGGTTTGGTTACACGTTCAACGTCTTCACACTGAGCTGGTGGCTCATCCCGTTCTTTGCCAATCTCATGCTTTTCGGTTGGGCACTCGGCATGGTCTCCACCGCACTCATCCTGCGCTGGGGTCAGGCGGCGGAGTCGCTGGCCTGGGCCATTCCGTTCTTCTTCCAGCCCGCCGTGGCCGTGTTTTATCGGGTCGAAGACATGCCGGTATGGTCACAGCCAATCGCCTGGTGCTTTCCGCCCACCTACATCTTTGAGGGCATGAGAGCCGTCATGAAATCCGGCAGCATGGACTGGAACTACC
>JBEBGU010000857.1:0-2308 GCA_040081325.1 Prosthecobacter sp. | reverse complement strand
GGAATAGGCCGCGTTGTTGGTGATGGTGACGATGATCGTCTCGTCGCTTTCAGGCTCGGTGTCATTCACCGGAGTCAGCGGGAGAGACGCGCTGGCCGCACCTGCCGGGATGACCACGCTGGCGCTGGCGGTGTAGTCGGTGCCACTCGTCGCGCTGCCGGTGTAGGTGAGATTCACGGTGAGTGCGCCAGTGGTCGGTCCTGTGCGCTGGATCTGGAGTGTGGCGGTATCGCTGCCGCTCTCACTGGCCGCCAGATCGACGGCGTTGAGCTTCACCACAGGCAGCGTCAGGTCGTCATCCATGAGATCAATGGTCGCCTTGGACAATGATTCGATCAGATAGCTGCCAGTCGTGCTGGCAAAATCGAGTACGGCCTGCTCCAGGCCTTCCTGAGCGCTGTCGTTGATCGGAGTGAAAGTGATGTCCAGCCCTGAAGCACCACTCGGAATGGTAAACTCCAGCCTGCCGCTCACCGACGTGGGTGTGGGTGACAGCGAGTAGTCCGTGTTGCGAACCGCCGTGCCCATGGTGGAGATCTGCACTCCCATCGCGGCAGTGGTGCTGCCGCTGCGCTCAAGATGAAGAGTCGCAGTGCTTGGTGTGGCAGCCTCGCTAGCCGTGGCATCAGGCACCGTGACTGTGACCGTTGGTAGCAGATTGCTGGCGAAGTTGATACCGGTCTTACTCGGCCCAACGGTCACCGAGTTGGCAAACCCTGATGCAGTGAACACATGGGGATAAAGGTTGGGCGTGATGGTGTAGCTGCCCGCTGCCAGGCCGGTGAGCGTGTAATTCCCAGCGCTGTCCGTGTAGGTGCCTTTGAAGGTTCCGCTGCTGTTATGGACAGTAGCATTGGAGGGAAGATAATTGGCCACATAGACACCTTCCAACGGCCCGGCGTCAGGACCGGTAATGGTCCCGCTGACGCTAAAGCTGCCGGGCGTCCCAACGGTGATGAGCACAGCGCGTGTCGTGCGTTTGCCCTTCGTATCACTGGCTGTGCAGAGCACCTGATAATGACCTGAAGTGGACCAGGATTTCGTCTGAGTGGCGCTGTTGTCGAGCGAGTTGCTGCCATCGCCAAAGTTCCACGCATAGGCCAGCGTATCTCCATCAGGATCACTGCCCGTGGCAGTAAGGGTGACGGAGGCCGCCGTTGTGGGGGTGGTGTTGCTGGCAGTGAGGGCAAGCGTGGGTGCCTGATTGCCGGGGAAAGGTCCGACGTTCACCACGACATCCATGGACGGCGGAGTTGTGCCTGCATTCTTGGAGATCGGGGTGATGTGAACATGGGCGGACTTGTCGCTGAAGGTACGGCCCATCAGCAGGGAAGAGTCGTTGCGGGTGTCACTGATGCCGTATCCAAACGAGCCCGGCGTCATGTCCAGAAGCTGCGCTTCCGCATAGCCGGATTTCCACGTCATCATGAGCCCGTTCATGAGCCCCGTGTTGGTCGGATGCCGCTGACGGAACTCACACCAGTATAATTGGTTGATCTGCAAAGCATAGCGCTGGGCCGGATCGGCGGTGGCCGCATCATACTGCGCGATGCGATATGTGCCGGAGGAGGTCACAGGCCAGAACGTGTCCGTTGGAAGCCAGTTCATGACGTTTTTAAAATACGCGGTGAAGTGTCCCATGCTGCCGCTGTTACCCATGATGTCGAACAGGTTGCCATACTCCACATTCTGTCCGGGACCGATCTGGCTGGGAGGAGTTGTCTCCCAATAGTTTGAGTGGAAGACGCCGAGGTTGTGACCCAGCTCATGAAGCAGGACTCCCACATTATTGGTCTTCAGCCACATGTTCTTGCCACCGACAGAGGCCATGCCGCCATAGTTCCCTACCGCGCCGTTCCAGCGCACCACATCGAACTCATACTGGGCCGTGTCATAGCCCATCGTCTTGGCGATGGCTCGTGAGTGGCTTTGGATCGCGGAGTCCCCGCCTGTCGAGATATACCAGCTTTCCGGGTAAGGCAGCACCACCAGGGGGGCGACGGTGTAAGTGAAGTAACAGCGTCCATAGCTGGACTGCACCACATGCTCGCACATCTGCCGGAGAGAGTCATGGCACTGCGCCTCCGACTGCGGGTCAACGAGGTGATCCGGGAACGTGGCGCGAATATACAGCATCTTCCGCTGACCGGTGGTCCACGTCGGTGGCACGGGATTGAACGGAGCGTTCGAAGGGGCGCTGCCAGCACCTGATAGCGCAGTGATGCCGAGTGACGTCCAGTGATCGATCTGCTCCTGCTCATCAAGGCTCGCCGCCACCTGTATGATGTGCCCGCCCGAGCAAACATAG
>JBEBGU010000856.1:0-2308 GCA_040081325.1 Prosthecobacter sp. | reverse complement strand
TAAGAGACAGGTGGCTGCTGAGTCAGCTTTCGCATGAAGCAGTACAGCGCAGTCAGGTCGCGTTGATGGCCCTGCGTCCGATTGCCAACGAGGCAATGCTAGAGCCGCTGCTCGCGTTTTTCAGACAGGGCATTGAGACCCAAATGAAGCGCGGTGTTTTCAATCGGCTGCGCGATGTTTTACTCCAGCTTCCTGCTCATCTGATACTGCCACTGGCCAGAAAATGGATTCGCAGCAAGTCCGAGGAATGTCGAAATGTCGCTCGGGGTATCTTCGCCGATCATGCCGAGCCATGTGACATCCCGATGATGCAAAAGCTACTGGCTCGCAGCCTGCCCGATGAGGAGACGAACCTCTATCTCATCTGTGATCTGCTGGAAGCCTTCGCGCGCTTCGAAGAGCATGGATTGATTCCCAAAGTGGCTCAGGCCTACACGGAGATGCGCTACGCCTATGGAAGGAAGCTCGCCGCTAAAGCGATCCACGCGCTCAGTCCTGAAGTTTTCCAAACCGACTATGCCCAGGAGTGTCTATGCGATTGCGATGAAGACACGCGGGCTTTGGCTGCGGCTTATGCGGTCTCTGGGTCGCATCAGGCAAAGTCTCTGTGAGATGCCTGATGGCGGTGGCGTTGATTGCAGCCACCATGAAACTCACACTCACCCTCCTCCTATTCACCAGCATTGCCTTTGCTGCTGACACACCGGCGAAGAAGGCTGAAGCGCCCAAGAAGGCGGCTCCGGCCAAGAAAGTTTATCCGAAGAATCCGCCGCCGACGCAGGCGAATGTGCGTTACGGGGAGTTCGAGCGCGATGTGCTGGATTTCTGGCAGGCGAAGTCGGACAAGCCGACGCCGGTGCTGTTCTTCATCCATGGTGGTGGCTGGATGGGTGGGGACAAGGCGGGGATCGCAGTAGAGCCATTTTTGAAAGAAGGTATTTCAGTGGTGTCGATCAACTACCGCTACATCTCGCAGGCGCAGGATGTGGTGCCGCCAGTGAAGGCTCCGCTGCATGATGCAGCGCGCGCGCTGCAAACCGTCCGCAGCAAGGCGGCGGAATGGAACATCGACAAGCAACGCATCGGAGCCAGCGGTGGCTCAGCGGGTGCTTGCTCCAGCTTGTGGCTGGCTTTCCACCCTGACATGGCGGATGCAAAGAGCAGTGACCCGATTTCCCGTGAATCGACGCGCTTGTGGTGTGCGGCGGTGATCGGTGCGCAGACGACGCTGGACCCACAGCAGATGCGGGAATGGACGCCGAACAGCAAGTACGGCGGTCACGCCTTCCTCGTGGGCAAGGAGCGTCCTACGTTTGATGCTTTCCTGGCAGCTCGGGAAAAAATACTGCCGTGGATCGCGGAGTACTCTCCGTATGCACTGGTTTCATCGGATGATCCGGCCATTTACATGTCTTACAGCGTGCCGCCTGCTTTGGGCCAGGATCAGAAGGACCCGACGCACACGTCGAACTTTGGCGTGAAACTTCAGGAGCATTGCAAAGCCAACGGCGTGGCCTGTGAATTGTTTTATCCAGGTGTGACGGACGCGACATCGAAGACCACGACTGAGTACCTGATCAAGACGCTCAAGAAGTGAGCACGCTTGGGCACAATTGTAGATAATTGTTCTCTTGAACACTATAACAAATCGGGCACTCTGCGGAGTGCCCGATTTGATTTCATCCCCTGCCCTGCGCTGGCTGTTCCTGGATCTGAACAGCTACTTCGCCAGCGTGGAGCAGCAGGAGAAACCGCATCTGAGGGGAAAACCGGTTGCTGTGGTGCCGATGTTGTCGGATTCCACCTGTGCTATCGCGGCGAGCTATCAGGCGAAGAAATTCGGCGTCAAGACGGGCACGAACATTGGTGATGCGAGGCGCATGTGTCCGGGGCTGATTTTGGTGGAGGCAAGCCACTCGCTCTATGTGGACTACCACGAGCGAATCAAGAAAGAGGTGGAGCGGCATTATCCCATTGAGGTCGTGGCTTCCATTGATGAAATGGGCCTGCTGCTGGATTCGCGGCATCAGGATGAGGCTGTGGCCGTGGCTCTGGCCAAACGGATCAAGAAAGGCATCACGATCAATGTGGGTGACCTCATCACCAGTTCCGTCGGCATCGCGCCGAGCCGATTTTTGGCGAAGCTGGCGAGCGACATCCAGAAGCCGGATGGCCTGACCGTGCTGCATCTGCATGACATGCCGGGCAGGATCGCGGATTGGAAACTGACGGACATTTGCGGCATCGGGCGGCGAATGGAGCCGCGGTTTCATCAGGCGGGGATTCAGACCATCGAGCAGCTCTGGGC
>JBEBGU010000855.1:0-2310 GCA_040081325.1 Prosthecobacter sp. | reverse complement strand
TGAACGCCGTGGCAACAAAGACGTGCTCAACCGCACTCTGCGCGGTCTGCAAAACTGCCTGAATGCCAAGCTGCTCACCGGTGTAGCCACGAGCCTTTGCCAAACCAACATTGATGATTTGCTCAGCCGTGAGTGGTTGCAGAAGCTCATCGACATGGGCGTTCACTACACCTGGTATCACACCTACCGACCCGTGGGCCCGAAGATCAATGATCAGCTCGCACTGACTCCAGATCAGATCACGAAAGTGCGCCGCTTTGTCACCGACATGCGCGCTGAGATGCCCATCGCCATTGTCGATGCTTATTACGATCACAATGGCAAAGCCCTGTGTCCCATGGCCACCGGCATCAGCCATCACATCGGGCCTACAGGTGGGCTTGAGCCATGTCCAATCATCCAGTTTGCCACGGAGAATGTGAAGACCGACCGCGACCTCTACGATGTCTTCACTCAGTCGGCTTTCCTCAAAGATTTCCGTGAGACGGCTGCCCAGCACACGCGCGGCTGCATCGTTTTAGAGCGACCCGATTTGGTGAAGGAGCTAGCTTTGAAACACGGTGCCAAGGACACCACCATCCGCCAGACGGCGATGGCTGAAGTCGAGGCTATGCAACCGCGCACCAGCCAATGGCGTGAGGAGGAAGAGATCCCCGAGAAGCACTGGATGTACAAGATCGCCAAACGCTATTTCTACCACGACTTCGGCGTCTATAAGCAACTCGATCCCAAGGCGCACTCGCCGAAGAACTAAGTCCAGTACACTTCAGAGACTGAAATCATCGCCTGCAACTTGCGGACATTCTCATCGCCTCCATCATCGCGCCTTCCATGCCTGAAACCCCGCCCACACTTCTCTATTGCCGCTGCGCTTATGCCCAGGTCGTGCCGACTGGAGTGAAGAATGAAGTGCTCCAACGCCTGTGCGACTCAGGCGTCAGCTTTGAAACCGTGTCCGACCTCTGTGAGATGGCGGCGCATCGTGACCCTCGTCTGCAATCCCTGGCTCAGTGCGGAAAACTCCGCATCGCCGCCTGCTACCCGAGAGCGGTCAAAGGCCTCTTCCACCAAGCAGGCGCTACACTCGCTGATGATGCCGTTATTCTCAATATGCGCTCTCTGACCGCTGAAGAAATCACCGCACAGATGCTCCACTCTGGCGACGTTTCACCACCTGCTGAAAACTAAACTTCCATGATCACTCACACGCATCGTCCGCTCCGTGTTGTCCTCTATGAGGGCATCGGCTCCATCCCCTTGCCTGCTGAAGCCCGAGCCAAAGTCATGGCCGCGCTGCTCGACAAAGGTTACGCAGTCACCCGTGCCGCCGCAGGCGCACCCGCCATGCCGCACGATGACCGCAGCCTGCTTCTTCTGGGTTCCTTTCCTGAGCAAGCAGCCCCAGAGATCGAAGATGCCAATGGCAAAATCAGCATCGCCGCGCGTGACATCACGGGACTCGATACGGAAAGCATCGTCGCCCTCGTGGACAAGACCCGTGGTGACAAAACCATGAACGAACCCGGCAAGTGGAAGCCGTGGTTTCCAGTCATCGACTACTCACGCTGCACCAATTGCATGCAGTGCCTCAGCTTCTGTCTCTTCGATGTCTATGGCGTCAGCGAAGACCACAAGATCCAGGTGCAGAACAACGACAACTGCAAGACCAACTGCCCAGCCTGCTCCCGCGTCTGTCCAGAGGTCGCCATCATGTTCCCCAAGTATCAGGCTGGCCCGATCAATGGTGATGAAATTAACGAAGCCGAAGCCGGGCGTGAGAAGATCAAAGTGGACATCTCATCTCTCCTCGGAGGTGATATTTACTCCGCGCTCAAAGATCGCAGTGCCGCCGCCAAGAGCCGCTTTGGTAAAGAACGCAGTCCTGATAAAGCTCTCGACGAGCGCAAAAAATGCCTCACCAAACTCGTCGATAACGGCTTCATCCCAGCCGACGTTCTCGCCTCACTGCCATCGACGGAAGAGATTCTGCGTAAAGCCCAAATCGCCAAAGCACGCGGCGCTGCGGCACTAGCTGCGCAGGGATCATGAAACGCCTCATCTCCTGTTCACTCATCGCTCTAACGGTTCATGCCGCAGAGCCAATGAGTCCGTCACTGACACCACCCGAGTGGGCAGGAAAGATGGGCGAGTATCGCTCACCCCTGCTTTTTAAAGATGGGCGGGAAGTCAAAACAGCCGAAGAATGGCAGCAGCGACGAGCGGAGATTTTGACCGACTGGCACAGCCTCATGGGTGAGTGGCCGCCAGTCATTGCGCAGCCGAAGATCGAGGTCGTGGAGACAACGCATC
>JBEBGU010000116.1:0-8817 GCA_040081325.1 Prosthecobacter sp. | reverse complement strand
GAGCCCTCATTTTTGCTATGTTGGCTATTCCTGCCACTGGCACCTACCGGGGACTTGTGGCAACAGGTCAAGTGAGTAAAATTGATAGGATTGATTTATATGAAAATTTTGTTAACTACTTTAATAAGGTATCTACTTTAGAGTTGCGTAATGGTGCTGCCCTGATCAAGGCAACGACGCTGCTGGGTAGTTATCAATGGGGGACTGGCTATTGGAATCAGTTGGTGTTTCGTTTTGTGCCGGCGCAAATTCTTGGACGTGATTTTAAGGACGCGCTTATGTCTGGCTCAACTGTCCAGAAGCTCTACTCTTCACGTCTTGCAACACAGTACGAGATCCCCCCGGGTTCGACGCTCACAGGCATGGGGGATTCATTTCAAGAATTTGGCTGGTTTGGCTTTATCTTCTTCATTTTCCTGGCCTTTATTTTTCGGTCAGTATGGGCAGCCGCCTCTCAGCCGAATGCTATCTTTCCTCAGCTGTTTTATATACTTATTTGCAGTTCCGCCATGCGTACGGTGACCCATCAAACCGTCGATTTCCTGCCAGGAATGATCTACCAGCTAACTTTTTTGAGTGTTGGATATTTGTATGCAAAAGCGCCTTACACACATGTTCATCAAGTGCGGCAGCCGAGACCTTTGATGCGGTCGAGACGCGGATAAGTGTGATGTTAACCATGAGGTTTTTAAAATGAAAATAGTGGTTCTGTTTGACCATTTTGGTCCTTACCATTTGGCTCGCCTTGGCGGTTTGTCAGGGGCTGCAAATGTTCTGGGAATCGAGCTTTATGGTAAAAGTCACGACTATGCTTGGGAGGCTTCAGATCGGGGGGCTGCAAATTTAGTCACGCTAGCCGAGCAGGGTTCTGCCTTTCGTATGACGAGCGCTGAGCTGGCCGAGAAACTTTCTGCCGCACTCGATGATTTTCAACCCGATGCCGTGGCGATCCCTGGATGGAGCAGTAAGGGAGCTTTGACCGCGTTGAAATGGTGTCTCGCACATCGTATTCCGGCCATCCTCATGACTGAAAGTTCTGCGCATGACGAGCGCAGGCAAAGTTTGAAGGAATGGGTCAAGCGACGCCTCATCAGGCTTTTCTCCGCAAGCTTGGCGGGGGGCACGCTTCATCGCGACTACTTGGTCGCTCTGGGCATGGACAGAGAATCTATTTTTTTAGGCTATGATGCCATTGATAATGAATATTTTCGGCAACGCGCTGATGCAATTCGGCTGGTCAGCTTGAGAGATACAGAAGAAGAGTGCTTTCTGGCCAGCGCTCGATTCATTCCCAAAAAAAATATTATCCGCCTTATCAAGGCTTACGCTGGCTACCGCATTGTGGCTTCTAGTTTAGGGTTGCGGCCATGGTCTCTGGTTCTGCTGGGAGACGGTCAAATGAAGGCTGAAATAGTGGCTGAGGTTAACAGGTTGAAGCTGGAATCTTTTGTGACCATGCCAGGTTTCAAGCAGTATAATGAGCTTCCTGAATACTATGCGCGGTCCAGCGCTTTCATTCATGCCAGCACAACTGAACAGTGGGGACTAGTGGTCAATGAGGCCATGGCGTGCGGGCTACCTGTGCTTGTGTCTAATCGCTGTGGATGTGCCCCTGATTTGGTGAGGGAAGGTGTTAACGGGTTAACTTTTGATCCTCACGATTGTGATGCGATTGCGCGCTGCATGTTACAACTGACACAATTACCCGCCGAAACCCGAGAAAAGATGGGTGCTGCAAGCGTCAAAATGATTGGTCATTGGGGCCCTGAGCGTTTCGCTGAAGGTCTGCTGAAATCTGTCGAATTTGCTACGGTGCAAGAGAGGAAAACGAAGTCTATTCTGGATCGAATTTTATTGGCATTATTGTCTCGAAAATGATGAAAGTTCCTATGGTTCAGAAATTATGAATAGAATCGCCTGTATCGTAGATACGATCTCACGCAACGCGGGCGGACTTAACGCGAGTGTGCGCGGACTCATGTCTGCGATGCAGGAACAGGGAAATGTTGTTTCCATTTTCTCTGTGGTCGATGAGCATGAGCGCGAGGCTCGCGAGCAGTGGGCATCGTTTACTCTCCAAACGTACAAAGCGATAGGACCCCGCAAGTTTGGTTACGCGCCGGAACTAGAGCACGCGTTGGGGGATTTTCGTCCCGACATCATTCATACTCATGGAATGTGGACCTACACTTCTGTCCTTTCTCGGAACGCGAGCAACAGATTGCGAGTTCCAAATATCATTCATCCTCACGGAATGATGGACCCGTGGGCGCTGAGAAACTCATATTTAAGGAAGCGTTTTGCCTTGGCGTTGTATGAGAAAAAACATCTGACTGAAGCCAGTTGTATTCGTGCGCTTTGTGATTCTGAGTTAGAGGCGATTCGTGCGTTTGGATTGAAAAATCCGGTATGTGTGGTTCCGAATGGAATTGATTTGCCAATTTTGAATCCAATGGAGGGCAATAAGCCAAGACCAGGTAAAAAGGTGTTATTGTACCTAGGTCGGCTACATGCAAAGAAAGGACTTAAAACACTTGTCCGGGCTTGGTCTGAGATGAACTCGTCCCATTTAGCCTCTGAGTGGACACTGGCCATTGCAGGTTGGGACCAGTTGGGTCATGAGAGCGAATTAAAGACGTTAGCTACAAAACTTGGGTTGAGATGGTCGGATATACGAGAGAATTCGGATAACAATCAATCTTTGCAGGAGTTTCTAACAAATCCTGCATCGTTGGTTTTTTTGGGGCCTCAATTTGACTCTAGCAAGGAGCTACTTTTTCGAACTTGCGAAGCTTTTGTCCTTCCCTCATTAAGTGAAGGATTACCCATGGTGGTATTAGAGGCTTGGGCGTTCAGTAAACCCGTGATCATGACCCAGATGTGCAATCTTCCTGAGGGTTTCAGTGAACGAGCCGCTATCAAAATTGAGCCTACGGTTTCGAGTGTTCGTGAGGGTCTTGAAAATTTATTCAATCTCTCTGATGAATCGCGTTCAACCATTGGTTGCCGCGGTCGTGCTTTGGTTGAAGCGCAGTTTAACTGGCAAGGAATAGCGGGGAAAATGCGCAAGGTAAACAACTGGCTTACACGAGGAGAAGAGCAACCTCCTTGTGTCGTTTTATAGAATTCCGGAAGTTTATATGCCAACTCGGAACGCTTATCAAAATCGACTTGCTGGAAAATACACCAGACTAGAACAGGTGAAGCGTGTTTTATGGATGTTTGGAATAGTCTTGTTTAAACTTAGCCCTCGGCCCTGTTTTAGTTTTCGCTGTAGGCTTCTGCGGCTTTTTGGGGCGAAGGTTGGGCACAATGTGCATGTCTATCCATCGGCAATTATTTACTTTCCTTGGAATCTGGAAATCGGGGGGTGGTCGGCAATTGGTGAGTGGTCTCTTGTTTACAATCTAGGTAGGGTGAAGATCGGAGAAAATGCGACGGTCTCACAGAGGGTCCACATTTGTGCGGGCACTCATGATTACCAAGACTCTTCGATGCCCTTGATTAAATCATCAGTCACAATAGGCGATTCCGTTTGGGTTTGTGCGGATGCTTTTATCGGACCTAGCGTAACGATTCACGAAGGTGCTGTGGTTGGGGCTTGTAGCGTGGTCGTCAAAGATGTGACCGCGTGGACAGTGGTCGCGGGAAATCCAGCACGCTTCATTAAATTTCGCAGGATGAATGAAAGTGGGAGTGAGTCGCTATGATTGACAGGCTCCATACATTGCCTGTATCTGTTTGTATTCCCGTCCGTAATGAGGAGGTCAATCTGCCAGGATGTTTGGAGAGACTGCAGGATTTTGACGAAATCGTGGTGGTAGATTCCGACAGCCAAGATAAAACGGTAGAGATCGCTTTCAAAGCCGGTGCGAAGGTGCTGCAGTTTCAGTGGGATGGCAGCTTTCCCAAGAAGCGCAATTGGGCTTTGAAAAATCACATCTTCAAGCACCCGTGGATTCTATTTTTGGATGCGGATGAGAGGATGAGTCCTGAATTTGTAGCCGAATTACGGGCCACACTCCCAACGACTAACCATTCAGGTTTTTGGATTTCTTTCACCAATTGGTTCATGGGTAAGCCACTTCATTATGGGGACGTTTTCCGTAAACTGGCGCTCATTCGCATGGGGACTGGTGAGTATGAGCGATTTCCTGAAGTTTCTTGGACTGATCTCGATATGGAAGTGCATGAGCATCCAATTCTGAGCGGGAGTATAGGCGTGCTCTCATCACGGCTGGAGCATCATGATTTTCGCAGGCTTAAAAATTATTTAGATCGACACAATGAGTATTCGTCCTGGGAGGCGACTCGTTTTCTTTGGCTGGAGGAAGCTGGGGAAAAAGCATGGAAGGTACTGAATCCCCGCCAGCAATTCAAATACCGGCATCTCGACAAATGGTGGTTCGCCTGGGTTTACTGGGTATTAGCTGTTATTGTTAAGCGTGGCATTTTCGATGGAACATCTGGTTGGCGCTTAGCTGGTCTTAAACGGCGATATTTCCAAGAGGTGCGCTTAAAAATTATGGAGGCCAAGAGAACCGGTGGAAAAGCGTGATGAAATTCATGGATGTTATTCAACAGTATCCATTCTGTTCAACAAACCGCTAAGTACTGGCATGGCTGATGATTGATTGCACGCTTGGATTAGTGCTAGCCGAGATACCTCTTGAACTGAGATCGATTGAGGGATGAATAATCAAGTCCATTTGGTGGTGCCGTGCTTCCGCGAGAGTGGGCGCATCGGTGGCTTTTTGCCGGAGCTATGTTTGGCGATGCTGAACTTGGGTGGTGTGCGTGTGCAGGTCGTGGATGATGGTTCGGGTGCCAATGAAGTGCAGCGTATGGGAGACATTATCGACAGGCTGCGTTCTAACTATTCATGCCTTTTGCCACTGAAAGTGCTGTCGAAGAATCTCGGTAAGGGAGGTGCGGTGTATGCCGGCTGGGCTGAGCACGGTGGCGCGGACTGGTTGGCGTTTGTGGATGCGGATGGTTCGTGTTCTGCATCTGAAGTAGCGCGATTCATCAGTATGAGGAATGATACCGCAAAGAGGGATCGAATGTCTAATGACACGACTGCGTTGTTTGCCTCTCGAGTGAAGATTTTAGGAAGGCGGGTGGAGCGACTGTTTACGAGACATCTTCTAGGGCGTATCTATGCGACGTTGGTTTCAGAGATGCTGGACATCCCGGTCTATGATTCTCAGTGCGGTCTGAAGATCGTCCCGCGCAGAGCTTATGAACAAAGCAAGGATAGATTGAGCATTCATGGTTTCGCTTTTGATGTGGATCTGATGGTGGCGCTTCTAGATTCTGGCTGCCGCATTGATGAGGTGCCGATTGACTGGGAGGAGATGCAAGGCGGCACGGTGCGACTGATGCGCGACTCTTGGCTGATGGCTCGTGATGTGATTCATGTCCGCGCGAGCCGAACGAAGTTCAAATCTACTAACTGATGAAGATTTTGTTACTCAATCAGTGCTTTTATCCTGATTATGTGGCCACGGCGCAGTATCTTACAGATCTCGCCTTGGGGCTGCATGAGGCTGGCCACCAAGTAACGGTGGTCGCCTCTTCACGAGGTTATGATAATCAGCAGAGTCTCTATCCTTTTCGAGAGACTTGGCGTGGAATCGAAATTCACCGCATTTGGACTACTAGCTTGGGCAAGAAAACCAAATGGCGGCGCTTTGTGGACTTCGCGGTCTTTTGGGTGAATGCCACTTTTATCCTTTTTCGTTTGCCCCGCGCGGATGTGACAGTGTGCCTGACTTCACCCCCTCTGATTTCTACACTCGGAACACTCATGACTCTGCTGAAAGGTGGTGCCGTGGTGCCTTGGGTTATGGATTTGAATCCTGATGAGGCAGTGGCAGCGGGCTGGCTCAAGTCTGGAGGTCTGCCTGAACGTATCCTTAGTTCACTGCAAAGTTGGAGTTTTCATCGTGCAGCACGCATCGTGGCGCTGGATCGTTTCATGGCGCGGAGACTCATGAACAAGGGCGTAAACGAAAAAGCAATCCATGTGGATGCGCCCTGGGCTCTAGATGATGCGGTGCGCTGGGATGTTGCGGGTCGCGACGCTTTCCGTGCGCAGCACGGGTTAACCGGTAAATTTGTCGTCATGTATTCCGGTAATCACAGTCCGTGTCACCCTCTTGATACGCTACTCTCAGCGGCAGAACGACTAGTTGGCGATGAACGGCTGGCCTTTCTATTCGTCGGTGGCGGCAGTGAGTTTGCGAAGGTAAAAGCCTTTGCGGCAGAACGTGGTTTGAATAATACCACATGCCTGCCTTATCAGCCGCTCAAGGAGCTTTCGGCATCTCTTTCCAGTGCAGATCTACACCTTGTGGTCATGGGGGCACCATTTGTGGGCATCGTTCATCCGTGTAAAATCTATAATATACTCGCGCTTGGCCTGCCCTTTCTGGCTCTGGGGCCGGTTGAAAGTCATCTCACAGACCTTGCTACACGATTACCTGATCAGAGATATGCACGTCGCGCTGATCATGGAGATGTTGATGGGTTGATCAAAGTGTTGTTAGACGCTGCATCTTCTGGCTCACTGCCCCCCTCTGAGCCGAGTCGTGAACTAGCGGCGAAGTTTTCGCAGTCGCATTTGCGCGCGCGATTGATCGACGTGATTGCTGATGCGGGGCGGGGAACTGCTTGCTGATCCACCTATTTTTTTATGAATGCTGCTACCATATCTAATGCCATGATGGGTCCGCCTGCCCCAGCCATGCCCCAGATTCTGGAGATGGTGATTTACTTTGCTGCTGCGGTCTTTGTCAGCGTGATGGGTGCGCTTGTGATCGTGCGCCGGGAATAGCAGTGTCGGAATGGATGCACCGGATGGGCGGCGCAAACAGCATGACAAACCCATTCCGCGGCTGGGGGGGCTGCCCATTTTTGTGGTCTTGATCCTTGGTGCCTCCGTGATGCTGCTGATGGGGCGCATGCGCTGGAATGAGTGGGGGCCGATCTTGCTCTGCAATGCATTAATGTTCAGTGTTGGTTTTTTTGATGATCTAAAAGCCTTGGGTGCGCGAGTTAAACTGGTCGGACAGATAGGCGTGGCTCTGATTTTGTATTCTATGGGGCTTTCCGTCGATGTACTGAGCAATCCCTTTGGCACGGGCGGTCTGGAACTCGGCTGGTGGAGTCTGCCGGTGACGCTGCTGTGGTTGATCGCCATCCCCAACATCATCAACCTGATCGACGGTATGGATGGCTTAGCAGGTGGGTTCGGACTTTTTCTCTCACTGACTCTAGCTTTTATCGGTTATGTGTCAGGCTCACCTGAGGTGATTTTAGTTTCTACGATTATGGCCGGTGCGTTGACTGGTTTTCTATTCTTTAACTTTCCGCCTGCTAAAATCTTCCTTGGTGACGGGGGGGCTTACCTGATCGGTTTCTTTGTCGCCTCCGTTTCGCTGAAAAGCTCGAACAAAGGATCCATCATCGCTGCGCTGTTGGTTATTGTGATCGCCCTCGGCGTGCCGATCCTGGACACTGCCTTTGCCATTTTGAGGAGGAGTATTCGCGGGGTGCCGATCTTCAGCGCTGATGCAGAGCACATTCATCATCGACTGATTTTGTTGGGTTACAGTAAGGGGCGGGCACTTTTGGCGATGTATTCGGTCTGTGCCGTTCTCAGTCTAGTTGGCATCAGTATTCTGCTCACTAAAGGGGTTGCTTTGCCGATTGCTGGGGCTGTTCTATTCTTGATGGCGATAGGAGCTGCAAGGTATCTGGGTTACATCCGAAGTTGGTCCAAGCTGCGTGTGCAGATGAACGAAGCCTTAGCGCGCCGACGCAGACTTGAACACATTCAGGCTCACGCGCGTGTGCTGGAGTTTGACATCGAAAAATGTTCGAGTCTTGAGGAGTTTACTGAATTGATGCGGCATCGCTTTCGCTGGATTGGTTTCAAAGACAGCCCCTCCCTGCAGACACATCCTGTGATGTTGCCTATGAAAGCAGGAGTGAAGTGTGTGCTCCACTGTCCGATTGATGACGGATTACAAGCTGATTGGTTTAATCGTGCAGACGCTTTTTCCAGCCTTTTTGAGCGCTGTTTGGAGCGCTGGGGCGCGCTGCCTGATTGTGTTGTGCCCATAACTGTGGATGAGATGACCACATCCATGATCACCCAGACCCACGTACTAGTAGCGCCATGATGCCAGCACGCCATGATTACGGCTCTGAAGAGACGATGTTGCACGGCAACACTGTGGACATGCGGCCAGAGGTAAATGAAGAGGGAAACGACTTCTCTGAGGAATCTGTATCAGATGAGAATGGGAGTCGATGGCATTCGCGCGCGTGGCTCTATGGAGTTACAGCGGCCTTGGCGATTTTCTTCGCAGCTTCCCGTACAACTTGGTCTCAGGGCATGGTTCTGGTGCTCATGGGGGTGACGATTTTACTAGCGCCTCCGCGTTTTCATCTTCGTCGGGTGCCGATGCTGGCGCTCACCTGGTTAGCTCTAGCACCGGGTGTAGGATTGTTACCAGCAAAGTGGTTTGGATCTCTGGAGGAGTGGCGAATAAGGTTAGTTGCCGAATGGTCGCTGCCCCTGTCTAGCAGCATTTCACCGGAAGTATGGACGACTCTAGAGTCCTGGCTCGTCATGCTTGCATGTGTGTTTTGGTTTTGGTCCTGCCTTGGTCAAAATCTCAGTGATGGCGGTCGCCGAATGGCTCTGCGTATCTTGGCATTAGCAGCTATGCTCATTGCTTTTGTATCGCTGTTGGAGTTTTGGCATCTGATTTCTGTCCCTTGGTGGCCGCGCAGTTTTGAAAATAA
>JBEBGU010000854.1:0-2318 GCA_040081325.1 Prosthecobacter sp. | reverse complement strand
AGTCAAACGACTCTACGGGCTTCTTGAATTCTTTTTTGTCGGCTTCTCGCAGTTTTTTGAGGAACAAAATCAAATCATCTGTGGATGACTGTTGCATCAGGACTGGTGAACCGAGCACACTATGCTCTATCACCCCAAGAGCCGAGAACTCCAAGACGCCGAGAGTCTCCTTCAGGAATGGATCAACGTCGATTTTTGTCCCGCTTTTGAATATCCTGATAAAATCTGGGCTGAGGAATCGGACTTCGATTCCTGCGGGTGGAGTGATCGGCTCTCCTTGATGTGGTAGAAACACTTTGCTGGACCACGAAGATGCTGATTCAAGCCTCCCCTCAACAGGTGCCCAGTTTAGTTGCTGCAACGATTTCTTGGTTAACGAGCATTTCCCATTGAACGCTAGAAGCGTGATTTCGCGCACTTTGTTTTCGACGCCCGCAGAAAGCATGGGCAAATCAGCAAGACCGGAGTGCCGGTGTTCGCGTAGAGCAGTCAAGAAAGCTGCCCATGCATCCCAGCGGGCATCGTCGTGCCAGCGATATGGCAAATCATCGTTTTGCGGACACGTCCTCAACTCTGAAAGGCTTCGACCGCCTAGTCCCTGAAGCTTTGACTGAACAAGCAAAAGGCGAGTCGCGGTCCATACTTTGGTATCTGACCTTTCGGTGTCTTCAGTCGCAAGGTTTTGAACTTGAAGCAGATCTAGAACATCTCCTTCCGCGCAGACTGATGATGCTGCCAATTCTATGGCCCTGGCAAGATCGTGAAGTCGATCTTCATCAAGGACAACGGCTTCACGGTTACTTTGCAGATCAAATTTGGCGTGATGCAGGTAGAGGTTTGGAAACGGGTGGGGAGATTGATTGGCAGGAAAAAAGCACCTGAGCCGAGGAGCACTCACACCGCTGACTTTAAACTCGCGATTCTCATTGATCGAGTAGGCTGCTCGGGAATCAGCCACTTCAAAACAGCGCCACCGACGAGCTGCTAAAAGTTGGTCACCTTTAGTTTCAACAACAGAAACGACGTCGGCATCCTCCATCCGACTCCATTGAACAGGCTCCTTGTTTTCGGATTCCCATCGAATGTCGATCTGACCATCGATAAACAAAAGCAGGGACGCATCACCGCAAAGACGTTTCCACTCAGCCTCAACATGGTTACGCCCATTTTGTGTAAGCCCCAGCCGAATCACTGTTTTGTAACCCATGCCGTTCAGTGCATTGATCTGATCATCAGGCTGGTGCCAAGATGGTAAATCAAGGATGGGTAGTCTTTCCGGCAAGTCCTCCCAATTGTTCAGTGCGTTCCTTGCATCTTGGTCAGACCAGCGGACGTGCAGGTTGCCCGAGTGAACCTCCGTGACGGCACTCTCATTTAGCACTGAGCGAAAACCTATCCCCTTGTATCCAATCTGGGCGTGTCTGCCCGCATCAATCGCATTTTGCAGAAGCTCCAGCAGGAGCCGGCCCGCGTAATCACTGGCAGTTCGCTGTTCAGTCGCCCCAGCCGAGAGGAGTTGATGACGGTCAGTGAATGAGTTTCGCTTATTGCGAAGCACGCCGTCAATCCATGAGCGCGTGGTGTCTTCAGAAACACCGTCTGCCAGGGATGCCGATTCATCCGCACTGGTGTCTGTGTAGCAGACCGCTAACAGCCCCTCTTTGCTGAATGCCTTTCCCGTGTTGGCGACAAGCAAATGAGTGGGGGTAAGGCGAAGAAGGACACGCTGATTCATATTACGTCGTGCTGAGAGCTTTAAGAATGAGAGCGTAACCATTGCGACAACCAGACCCCGAAGGCAAATCTGTAGATCGCTAGGCTTCCGCTGCCGGGATCGGATTTCAGGTGTCGGCTGGCCTCACTCAATGGGCTTGAACCGACCGAATACGGCATGCCAGATCATGATCCCGCCGCAGTGGGTGGATGGGCCGAGTGTGCGGGCGTAGCTTCGATTGGTAATCGGAGCAGACTTCCCAAACCGATTCGATTGCCAATCGAATCTACTCGCCGAGCCACATCCAGCGCACGCCGTCGATGGCGATGCGGGCATCGGCTCCTGCGTTGGTGATGTCCACGAAGCTGCTGTCGCCAGCTTTGAAGGTGAATTCGCCAATGGGGACGAAGGCGAAGGGCGTGGTCTCGGTGCGTTGATCGAGGGTGAGTTTGGCGGTGCCGGTGGCGTGTTTGATGGTGATGGGTGTGTTGGTGGCCTGGGCTTTCGAGGGACGGAAGCCGATGCAGACCTGGTAGCGGCCGGTGCGCGGCAGGGTGGGCTGGAAGTGGGCGCGCACGGCACCGACTTTGCCTTTCATCAAGAC
>JBEBGU010000115.1:0-8859 GCA_040081325.1 Prosthecobacter sp. | reverse complement strand
CTACCGTGCGTGCCTCAGAATCGAGCAGGATGGCTTTGACCACGGAGCAGAGATCGCCACGGACACCTTTGCCATTGTCATCCCAGGCTTTGGAAACTCGGAAGACATAGGCCGGGCTTGGATTGCTGGTGACGAGACGCTGGATGAGGCGCTTGGCCATGAAAGGTCCCACATTCGGATGTGCCGCCAGCAGGTCGAGGCAGCGGCGCACATCCTGAATTGCCGTCTGTCCCGCAGGCACGGTGGCACCGCCGACGATGACTTTCTGTCCGCGATCATGCTGCTCTTCAAAGGACATCATCGGATTGATCTCATCCGTCGCGTTGCCGCTCCAAGTGAAGGTGCGTGAATTGTTATAAGTCCAGCCGGTGAAGGCGCGGGATAGCTCGCGGATTTCCGTCTGGTTGTAAGTCGGGATGGCGTTGCCGGAACCATCGCGTTTGAAGGTGCCGTCTTTGTTCATGTGTTCGAGACCGATGCTGAAGAGCTGCATGATCTCGCGCGGATAGTTTTCATCCGGCTGCGCTTTTGAGCTGCGCACCATCGTGAGCCAGGAGCCCATCATCGGATTGAAGGTCACGTCTTCGAGCAGCTTCCGGTAGTTTGTGCCTGTGGCAATGCTGCGCACGAGCAGATCGTAGTAGTTAGTGCAGCCGCGCGGGTAGTTGCGCAGCGCGCCGGACTTGTCGGAGATGACGAGGATCTCACTCAGCGCGAGTGCGACTCTTTGACGAAGCTGGTCCGGCGATGTGGCGGCGATGGTCCACCAACTGTAGAGGCGGTCTTCCGTCTGCAAGGGCGTGCTCGTTGTCGGCATCACGGCACCGGGCAGGCCGAGTGTGTTCGCCATGCGGGAGAGCGCCAGCAGCTTGTCCTGCGAGGCATCAAACAAAACCATGCGATCCAGATGCGCGAGGTGTGAGGTCAGGGGCAGCGCGAGCTGTTCGTCGATCCACTTCGAATAGCCGATCTGCTTCACGCGGGCGATGTCGGCTTCTGAAGGGCCAAAGGTCGCCTGCTTGAGGAAACGTGCGGCATCCAGATCCGTGATCGTGGCGGGCGGCGTCCAAGGCGTGGTCGGATGCGCACCACTCGTATCAGCGGGATAGGTCGGGTCCGTGCCAGCGGCGACGGCGACCGTGACGCGGCGTGTGGCAACCGTCGATTGATTGCCCGAAGCATCCGTCACGACATAACGAAGGATGTAACTGCCCGGCGTGGTGGTGTCCACCGCGCCTTCGACACGCACACGGCTGGTGACATCGCCATCCGTCAAATCCAGGGCGCTGACACCTGGATCGGTGAAGGTCATGCCAACGCCGATAGTGACATCTGATCCGCCGGTGAGCGTGATAGTCGGCGGCTGTTTGTCGGTGAGCAGGAAGGGGGAGAGGAAAGCGCCGTCGATCACTTCAAAGGCTGTCTTGCCAGGGCAGAGCCAGGCCAGGGCGAGATGGTCACGCCAGCCAGATTCCTTGAAACGAATCTCGATGTACACCGGCTTGCCTTTCGTCAGTGAGAGCGGACGCGAGAGCTGGTAGTCGGGGAATTTGCGCCACTCATAGTAATCCGTGGCCGCAGGGACAAAGCAGGCGAGTTCCTTTTTCTCCGGCGTGAGATCCGTGCTCACAAACACCTCGCTCAATTCATCGGAGGCGAGGTTGAGACGATAGATGCCGGTCATCGGCGCATGAAGATAGCCGCGCAGCAGCATCCCATAATTGTCTCCCGTGTTGGAGACGATTTCCGCCGAGCGCAGTTGCACGCGCTGATCAGGGCTGTTTGGGAACTTTGGTGACTTCACTAGATCTGTGACCCAACTGCCCGTGATGCCTGTGTAGGTTTCCGCGAGGATCGAGCCCGTGCCTGGAGCAAGCTGTGGTGAGATGGTGATGCTCACCGTCGCGGTGCGCGTGTTGATACCGTCGGTGGCAGTGAGTTGGATTTGATAAGTGCCAGCCGCCGGGAATTCGACCGCCGTCGTGAGAGCTGTCGGCGTATCAAACACGGTGTTGCCAGCAGGACCGCTGATCACACTCCAGCGATAGGCCAGTGCTTGCGGGCCGGGGATATAATCCACCGCTGTGCCGCGCAGCGTGAAGCGCCGACTCGGCCAGAAGCTGCTCTGATTTTCGCCGGCCTTCACATTGATCTCGCCATCAAAAGCCGCCGCCGTCACACCATCAGGTGGACTCAGCAGCACGCCGGGAATCACCTGCGCTTGAGCATCCGTTTGCGTGGCAAGCCGATAGGCCACGGCGAGGTAGTCATCGCTGCCGCCTTCTTTGTGCAAAGCCTGGATGTAGTAGCGCTTGCCCGGCACGAGATGAATCGAAACCGACTTCTGCGTGGCATAGCGCGACCACTGGTAGCGGCCCGTGGCCTGGGTGGTGAAGGCGATCTTCTGCGCACCTGCGGCAGGCTCACCACTCGTGTTCATCCACAGCGCGCTTTCGTCATCACTGGCGATGAGGAAGATATAATCGCCCTCGACGGGCACTTGCAGGAAACCAGTGAGACGCTGCCCGTAATTGTCCGCCCAGTTGGTCGGCGTTTCCAGATTCGGCAGGATGTCGCTGAAGTTCGGTTTGCCCGCGTAAGCCGTGGAACTGGTTAGATTCACGAGCTGATAACCGGGAACATTCGTCCAGGCTTCACGTAGCAGACCGCCGGCCTTTGGAGTGAGCGGATTCTGCACCGTGATGAGCATCGTGTCGGTGCCAGTGTTCGTGCCGTCGGTGGCGGTCATCTTGATCTCATAGATGCCTGGGCCGGTGAATTTTACCATTGCCACAGGACCGGTGCTGTTATCAAAACTGACCTTGGGAGAGGTGGAACTCCATTTGTAGCTCAGAGGCTTTGGCCCCTGCTTCAAATCATAGACCAGTGCGGCGATTGCGACCTGACTATGTGGCCACAGCAGTGTGCGATCCGTGCCGAGTGCGACGGTGAGTTCGGGATTGAAAGCTGGAGCCGTGTGATCTGGGGTCAGGAAAGCACGGCTGACGACTTCGCGTCCATTCGTGGCTGGGCCGCTCATGGCGAGGGAGAGATGATCATTCCATTCGCGCTCCTTGTGCAGCACTTGCAGCGGATAAGGCACACCGGCCTGAAGCTCGACCTCAGGTGTTTTCTGAATCGGATGATCATCCCAGCTTCGTGGCGCATGATTCTCGTGATCCATGTAGGCAAGACGGCGCATCCCGAGCCCGTCCTTTAGATCAATCTGGAAGTCGGAAGCATCATCCGATGAAATCCAGAACGTGTAGCGGCCCGCGACAGGCACGATGAGGGAGCCTTTGAGTCGCTGTCCATAATAGTCCGCCCAGTTCTGCGGTGGCTCCACGCCGGGAAGCAGGTCTTCGAAATGAGGGTAGGCGAGGCTGGCATCATACGTCAGCAGATCGGTAAGCTGACCACCTCCGACATCCAGCCACACGGAACGCGTGATCGCGCCAGTGCCCGCGATGAAAGGCTTATTGATCGTGATCGTCACCGTATCGCGGTGCGTGTAAGCACCTTCGCTGATCGCCAGTTCGAAAACGTAAGTGCCGATCGCGGAGAAGATCACTTCGCTGGTTAGGCTCGTCGGCTCCAGCAGCGTCGCTTTCGGACCCGAGACTTGTTTCCACAGTCCAGTCGGCGTCTTGCTGGAACTCAGCACCTGAATCCACGAACCCGCGAGGCGTGCGCGATCATGCGGCCACCAGTAAATGCGGTCACGTCCGGCATTGGCATAAAAGGTCAGCGTTGGATCAAAGGCGGCGGTCTTCTGCGCAGGCTCCAGCAGGGTGCCTTCGATCAGTTGCGGGCGGCGATCTCCATCGCGTGACCAAGCCACGGCGAAGTGGTCGCTGCTCCACACTTCCTTGTGCAGCAGTTCCACAAAGTAACGTCCACCGGGTTTGAGTGAGATCAGGGCAGAGGTTTGCGAGGCTTCATTGGTCCAGTTTTCGCGTCCACTCTCCTTCGTTATGAAGCAGACCTTGCGCAGATTGGCCGGTGTCGCGTCCGTGCTGATGGAGAACTCCGCGAGGTCATCGCCCGAAACATAGAACACGCAATCCATCGGATCACTGCCACCGGGCGGCACATTGAGGATACCGGTCACGCGTGTGGCATAGCGGTCGGCCCAACTATTAAACTGACGTAGATCGGGAATCGTGTCGGTGATGTCAGGCTGATTTGGGAAAGCTGGGTCAGCGCGCACAGCGTCGAGATTGGCGAAGCTTCGGCTCCACCATACTTGACGTGTGAGACTGCCGACCTGCGCATTCAGCGGAGCCTTGATTTCCACCGTCACATCATCCGTGCTGGTGTTCCGCGTCGTCGTCACGCTGTAGCGCAGCACATAGATCCCAGCTCTGGGGAAAGTCGCCAGGGTCTGCGCCTTGTCCGCTGTCGAGAAGAGCACGCCCGGAGGTCCGCTGACCTGAGTCCATAGTCTCGATGGCGTGTCCTGACCCCAGATGCGGCGGTTCTCATAGGCGCTGAGCGAGGTCGAATTGCGCGGCATGTAGAGCACCACATCGCGGCCTGCATTCAGCGCAAAGTCATCCGCCAGATCAAAGAGCTGCGCCCTCGCCATCACCGCAGCGGCATCGGCGGGAGGAGCCAGATACTCGCCCGTGATCTCGCTCATGAACTCCTGACCCGGCTGCTGCCACATCACCGTGCAGTGATCATTACCCCATTCCTCCTTGTGGCGAATTTCAAAGGCATACTTCTGACCGGCGGTCAGTGCGATCACCGCCGAGGCCTGCGTGCCTTGATTGGCAAAGTCGGCGATATTCACCGCCTTGGTCACGGAAGCACGAAGCTGAAGGCCGGTGGGTGAGCTGTCCGGGCTCAGGTGAAACTCCGCCGTCTCATCGCTCGCCAGGAAGAACCGGTAGCTGCCCGTTGCCGGCACCAAGAGGAAGCCGCGCGTGCGCTCGCCATACTGATCTGCGAGCGACTGCGTGGAAGTCAGAGTTGTCACAGGTCGATGCGCATGAGGGAACTTCGGGTAGTCGAGGCTGTTCGACAGCGACGCCATCGTCGTACCGCTCACGCCGAACCAATATTCCGACAAAGCCTTCCCCGCGTCCGCTGCCAGCGCCGGGAGGATCGTGATCGTCAGATCATCCGTGCCCGTCGTGCTGCCGGAGGTGCCCGTGGCGCGGAACACATACGTCCCCGCGCTCGGCATCGTGAACTGCGTGTCCGCCAGTGTCGGGGTTGCGATCACCGCCGTCTTGCCGCTCACCTGCGTCCATTGAATCGCGGGCGGCGTGTTTGCATTCGCCACATTGATCGCCTGGGCCACGGCATGATAGGTAAAGTTAGGCGCATACTGCGTCACCGCTTTGCCCGCCTCCACCACCACGCCGGTCGGGATCGTCGCCGGCACTTCAAAGGGTGTCAGGTTCACGCCTGGGATCACTTGAGGCGTCGTCGATGGCGCGGCAGCCCAGGCCACGGCCAGACTGTCGCCGCCCCAGCCCTCCTTCATCAGCGCCTCGATGTAGTAGCGCTGGCCCGCTTGCAGGGAAATCGACACCGACTTCTGCTCCGCATACTTCGTCCAGTTCAGCGCCTCCGTGTAGGACGACACTTTCGCGATACGCACTTTGTTAGCCGCCGTGTCGTCCGTGCTCAGCCACAGCTCGCAGGCGTCATCGCCGCTGACCCAGAAGGTATGATTGCCCGTCGTGGTCGGTGTCAGAAAGGCGCGCATCCGCAGTCCGTAGCGTTCCGCCCAGTTCACGGGCGCGGCAAAACTCGCATCCACGATCCGCAGCACCGGTGCCGACGGAAAGTCCGGCGACAACGTCAGATCGGCGATCGTGCTGCCATCCAGATTGTTCCAAACCTCCCGCAGCACACCCGTCGTCTGAGCATGGATGGGCGGAGCCACGAGCGCCAGCGCAGCACCAAAAAGGAGGGTGAGTATCTTGTTCATGCCGGGAATTTCCGCCGATTGTAATATAATTTCTAGAAAACAGGAAGAAATATGTCATTCCCGCAGTGACAAATAAATCAGCCCCTTGGCACGGCAGTTCAGGTTACGGGCGCTTCGGCAGAAAAAGGGGTTGGATCAGGTTGGATTGAGTCGGATTCGGTTGGATTGTCTTTGGCTTGGGAGCTGGCAAAACCAGGGTCATCCTCCTCTTCGAGCTCTATCTCCCAGTTGATCTCCTGCTTCCACGACTCCCTAAACTGGGCCAATTGTTCAGGGGTGTAACCTTGAGTCATCAGGTTGGCATACTGCTCGGTAGATCGCCAACTGGTCAACTTGGTGAGAGCACGCCAAGCCCGGGTCTCTTTGTGTGTTTTTTCCTGCTCCTGCTGCGCTTTCTTGAAGCGTTCCAGCTCCATTCTGAGTTCCACAGAACGATAGTCCGTCTTGCGCAGGCGAGACAATTCGTGAGCCAACTCCAGCAGTTCGCGCCGTTGCGCAGGCGTGTCGAAGGATTCGGAAGCCAGCTTTTCCAAGGCGCTGCCCAAAGCCATCGCCATCGTGGCGGCATGGCGATCTGACAGTGGCATCTGACCTGCCTCTTTGGCCAGATCTTCCCCTTCCTCGCCCATCAGACGTACGCGGTCACGGATTTCCTGGTGCTTGAGCCAGTCCTGATGACCACCTTGCTTCCATTCGGACAGGTTCTGCTCGGTGATGGGCCGGGAGTTGAAATATTCTTCCAACAGGATCTGCACCTCTATTTTCTCATTCAGCCAAGCGACGAGGTTCTTGCCGGGCACCCCATCCAGGATCTGCTGGTTCAGCCGGTCCCGGATGGACTTGGGCAGGCGGGCGATCTTGCCGTTGCGAGTCATGGCGGTTCAGCGGTAGCGACCACGGATGTGGTTGTTGTAATAGGTGCCTGGAGAACCTGAATTGATCAGTCCGGTGTAAACCTCCCACGGCACGCCGTAGAAGGTGTAGCCGCCCGAAGAGCGGAAGTGGAGGGTCATTCGACCCGATGATTCGTCGTAATCGACGCCGCGAATGGCGGAGGAAGTGAGTGTGACCATAGGCGGCCAGCTATATCACACCTCACCTGGTGCAGACCGGGGCAGCAAATCAGATCCGATTTTATGCCCCCTCGGTATCCAGAGGCAGGTCATCCCATTCCGCCAGCCAGACACCCAGGCGTTTTTCAGACTGCATGCGTTCATTCTCCGGCAGAAATGGGAAGAGTTTGTGAAAGTATGCCACAGACGCACGAATCTCCCGCCTGAAGCTGTCCTCCTTGCTACCATATCTCTTCCACGCTTCTGGCCAGACACGGCGGAGGTCACTCGGAGAATACCAGTGCAGGAGTCGCATTAAACCGAGGCGCTCCAGCGCCACACGGAACTCCAGCGTTTTCTTGCCTTTGGCCGGTGAACTTGGAAACACACGCAGCGGTTTCGTCCATGCTTCAGGCCGATGGCTCGCCAGCCACACTTCAATATCCTTTAGGATCTCAGCATCGGTGAATCTGGAAAAGTCGAAGGTGAAAGCAGCCGTCATCCTGGCGGATTGAAGCTTTTGCTCCTCATCATCTTGCACCCACGGCACAGAGCTCTCGTACATCGCAAACATTTCGTTGTCTCCATGATTCTGAGGATCAGAAGCCCGCGCCTTATCCAGTTCGCCTCGATTGGCTTTCCACAAGGCTTCCAGATCTCCCACGATGGACAGGGAAGAAGCTTTGAGTATCGAACTCTCATGAACTGAAGCCACAAGCTCCTGGCGGAATGAGGGTGGCAGCTTGAACCAAGTTAAAGCCTCCGCTGCGGCATAACGGAGAACCTGATCATAAATACCAATCCATGGGTAGTCCGTCTCATAGAGCCTGTCTCGAAAGGTCTCTGAATCCAAAGCTGATGAAGCCAGGCGGTCTTTGTAGAACTGGTATCTTTTCTTTTCGCCGGGTGTCATCGATTCCATGGGATCCACTCCCCTTCCGGCCCTAGCTTCATGCATGGCGCACCAAAACTGCTCAGCATGCCGGTGAATGGTCTCCGACTCACGCGCATACTCCCAGAGACAGCAGGCCACCAGCTCCTCATCGGGGACCGCCTCAAAGTCCCACTCTTCCCGTGACAGCGGACTCAAATTGTCGGTCTGGGAATCGCTGCTCATGGCGTGAATTCATCAATAATACTCCCGGATGTAGGCGTAGGCCTTGTCAAAGAGGTCTTGGTCCGTGTGGAGCTGGAAGCGCTTCAACGACATCCGCAGGGCCTTTTGAACTTCGCGTTCGCCTTGGCTCGTCGTCTGCCAGCCGTCGAATCGAATCTGCCGAACGATGCCATCAATGTCGGCGACGAGGCGTTCGACGATGACGTGGGTCTGCTTGCTCTTCACCTCGTTGAAGAGTTCGGTCAGGGCAGCCAGGGCCTTGTCCTGCTCTTCCTCGGGGTCGATCTGGTTCTCGGTGGCGACGGTGTCTTTGGCGACTTCGAGGATGGCCTTCAGGAACTCCAAGCTGTTGAGAAGGCCTTGTTCGTGGCGCTCGCGGATCTTCTCCAGGCGTTCGCCGAGTTCTTTGAACTTGGGATTGCCGGCGTGCTTCTTGAGGCGGGCGATGAGTTTGATTTCCACTTCGCGGGCTTTCTTGCCGGGGTTGGCGTCTTTGAGGATGCTGTCGAGCACGTCGGCATCCAGCACGAGGGCTTCGATGTCGTCGCGCACGGCTTCGACATGGACGTTCTCGTTGATGAGTTCGATGGTCTTGGCTCCGAGGCGGTGCCAGAGCAGCTTGCCGTTGCCGCTCACGGGCTTCACGGATTCATAGACCTGTGTCAGCCACTTGTAGTCTTTGGCATAGGCGCTCAGGCAAGGATCGGGTGACAGCGCCTCCCAGATGGTGCCGAGCACGCTGTATT
>JBEBGU010000853.1:0-2326 GCA_040081325.1 Prosthecobacter sp. | reverse complement strand
CCTCAAACGGCGGCCAGGCCTCCGCCGCCATTCGTAAGCTATGCTTCCGCGCGGCACCCGACTTCGGCGACTGGAGCGGCTCCGGCGCGGCCACCACCACGACCAGCAGCACCGTCAACAGCAACCTCCGCCTCGGTGCCACTGTCGATGGCGAGGCCAGTGTCACGCCTAATGCCACAGCCACCGCCGACGGCACAGACGAAGACGGAGTGACCATGCCCACGAGCATCACCGCAGGTACCAGTGTCACTATCCCCGTCACCGTCTTCAACAACAACACCGCTGGCAAATACCTCCAGGCGTGGATCGACTTCGACAACAACGGCATCTTCAATGATGCCGCCCTGCCAGCAGGCGAGCGCATCTACAGCGCCGTCACCACGGCCAATGCAGCACTCCAGACGGTGAACGTCACCTTCACCGTGCCTGCGGTAACCAGCGTCGGCACCCAGCGCGGCGTGCGCTTCCGCCTCAGCGACAACGCGGCCACCACGCCGACGAGCAGCGGTGCCACGGGTGAAATCGAGGACTACACCGTCACCGTCGCATGCCCGACGATCGCTGCGCTCACGCTCCCAGGTGCCGTGGCGGGGACTGCTTACTCGCAAGGCGCAGCCTTTAGTATGACTCCCGTTGCCAGTGGCTTCACCTGGGCGGCGACGGGTCTTCCGAGCGGATTCAGCCTCAACAGCGGCACCGGTTTGATAACGGGCACCACGACAGACATTGGAGTCTTTCGCGTGGTAGTCACTGCCACCAGCGGTGCCTGCACGGACACGCGCGTCTTCCCACTTAAAATCACCGGTTGCGGCACCACGAACATCTGGGCCTGGAATTGGGATGCACGGGTGGATACGCTCGATGGCAACCACGACGGTGGCACATGGAAGACGGTTTCCCTCTCCAACAATCTGAGCACAGGCATCATGGCCATCAATGCCACTCTCGATGTGTCTTTGAAAAACACCGTTGGACTATGGCTGATGATCGATAACGGACCCGACCCTTCGACAGTCGATCCGAATTACTCCGCCATTTATCTGTTCGGTGGCAACTACTATGTCACGACGTACTCCAGCCTGCCTTCGGCCACCCACACGCTCGGCACCATCATCGCCTCGGGCACTTACACAGACACGCTGGTCGGCAGCGTGCGCACCTTTAGCTTCAATCTGCCGGTCAATACCATCAATGCATGGGCTGGTGGTGGGACCAGTTGGAAAGGCACCAGCTTCCCCTTGGATGCACAAGGCAATGCTGCTGGGAATGCCTTCACTCCCTATCGGATCGGCGTCTGGATGCGCTCTTTCGCCACTGGAGCCGTGACCTACAACTCAGGCACCAAGGTGTGGACCGTGAACTACGCGAGCGGTGTGGGCACTTGGGATCTCGTCGGTGACTTTGGCTCCTCCTGCTGCCCGCTAGTCATCAAGCCCCCCACATTACCCAGTGGCAGCGTCGGCACCGCCTACACCACGACTACGATGGACGCGGACTGGGGTGTGCCAGCTTATTCATGGACCGTTTCAGCGGGTAGCCTGCCCACAGGTTTAAACTTGGTATCAGGCGTGCTCAGCGGCACGCCGACTGCCGCTGGGACCTTTAACTTCACTTTGCGCGCCCAGGATTCAGGAACGTGCTTTGGCACACAGGCCTACACCGTCAATATCGCTGCAAGCCTCGACTTCGGTGACCATATTTATGGTTCTCTGGCTGCGAGCACGGCCTCCCAACTCGCCAGTGTGGATGTCAAGATCGGCACCACTGCGACGGACGCAGAAGCCACGGACACTTCAGACGCGAATGCCAACAAGGATGACACGGTCGGGACGGATGATGAGGATTTGGTGATGCCGGCGTTTATGCCGACGGTGCCGACGACGTTGACGGTGCCGGTGACGCAAACTCTGGCGAACTTGAGTGGTGCGACGCTGATCAATGTGTTTGTGGATTGGAACAATGATGGTGATGTGGTGGATGCTGGGGAAACGCTCTCTGCGCAAACCGTCAGTGCCAATGGCAGCTCGAACATGAGCTTTGTGCTCACGCCACCGGCTGGCACGGCGACGACAGCGGCGGTGACTCGTTACTTGCGCATTCGAGTAGCCGAGGGCGGCGTGGCGCCAGCGTTTGCGGGAGCTTCCTTCCTCAAAGGTGAGGTGGAAGATTATGCCATCACCATCTCGCCGCCGGTTGATTTTGGTGACTTCACGAACTTTGGCAGTGCGAGCAGCAATTTGGTCGCGGGCTTGAGCGTGGGCACGGTGAGTGATGCCGAAATCACCGCCACGACCAATGCCACGGCCACGGGAGATGACCTCACGGG
>JBEBGU010000114.1:0-8926 GCA_040081325.1 Prosthecobacter sp. | reverse complement strand
TTCCAGACGTGCTTGGCGTATTCTAGGATGGTGCGATCACTGCTGAACTTGCCGACTCGGGCAGTGTTTAAGACCGTCATCTTGACCCAGCGATCATGATCTTTGTAGGCGGCATCGACCTTGGCTTGGGCATCGACATAGAGCTGGTAGTCGGCGAGACAGAAGTAGGGATCACCGTGCTCCAGCAAGCTATCGCGGAGGGGTTTGAACTCGTTGGCATTGCCTGTGAAGTAGTCGCTGCCAATCCAGTCGATGGTGTTACGAAGAGCTTCATTGCCCCAATAGTATTCCCAGGGGTTGTAGCCTTTGTTTTTCAACTCAGTGACTTCTTCGACGGTAAGGCCAAAGATAAAAATGTTTTCGTCACCCACCTCTTCAGCGATCTCGACATTGGCTCCGTCCAGCGTGCCGATCGTGAGAGCACCGTTGAGCGCGAGCTTCATGTTACCCGTGCCAGAGGCTTCTTTACCTGCGGTGGAAATTTGCTCAGACAGATCGGCCGCAGGGATGATTTTCTCGGCAAGCGAAACACTGTAGTTCGGGAGAAAGACCACCTTCAACTTGTCACCCACGCGCGGGTCGTTGTTCACCTTGGCGGCGACGGCATTGATGGCGTGGATGATGTTCTTGGCCAGGAAGTAGCCGGGTGCTGCTTTGGCTCCAAAGATGAACACACGCGGATGGAAGTCTGCGCCGGGATTGTCCAGAATCTGACGATAGAGTGTGACGATATTCAGCAGGTTGAGATGCTGGCGCTTGTACTCGTGGAGACGCTTGATCTGCACGTCAAAGATCGCATCAGGGCTGACGTGAACACCGCAGGTGTCCTGGATGATCTTGGCGAGCACGACCTTGTGTCCGCGCTTGATGTGGTGGTAGCGCTCGCGGAAGGAACGGTCGTCCGCGAAGGGATCAAGACCACGCAGCAGCATGGCGTCTTTCTTCCATTTATCTCCAATGGACTCGGTGATGAGGGAGGAAAGCTGCGGATTACAAACATCCAACCAGCGGCGGAACGTAACGCCATTGGTTAGATTCAGGAAACGATCTGGATACAGCTCGAAGAACTCGGGGAAGAGTCGCTCGCAAAGAAGGCGCGTATGAAGCGCGGCGACGCCATTGGTGGCGTGACCCCCGAGGACCGACATGTGGGCCATACGGACGTATTTACTGCCGCGCTCTTCGATGAGGGAGAGGACGCGCTTCTTCTCGGCATCACCAGGCCATTTGGCTTCGACATCGCCATCGAGAAACTCAGCATTGATCTGGTAGATGATCTGGAGATGGCGTGGGAGCACGCGCTCAAAGAGGCCGACACTCCACATTTCCAGGGCTTCAGGAAGCAGGGTGTGATTGGTGTAGGAGAAGGTTTCTTGGCAAATCTTCCAAGCTTGCGACCAAGGCAGACCTTCTTCATCCACGAGGATGCGCATCAGCTCTGGAATGGCGACGGCTGGGTGAGTGTCATTAAGCTGGATGGCGGCCTTGGAGGGGAATTCACTCCAGGGCAGCGTGTAGCCGTTTTTGAATCGGCGGACGATGTCTGCCAGGGAACAGGCGACAAAGAAGTACTGCTGCACGAGGCGCAGTTCCTTGCCGGACTCGGTCGCGTCATTCGGATAGAGCACCTTAGACACGGTCTCGGCGATTGCCTTCTCACGCAGTGCCTCGATGTAGCTGCCTTCGTTGAAAACTTGAAAATTAAAATCCTCATCGGCCTGCGCCTGCCAGAGTCGCAGGACATTGACGGTGTGACTGTCATAACCAACGATGGGGATGTCCCATGGTAAGCCGAGCAGTGTCTTGGTTTCGACCCACTCGGAGTGGGGGTGGCCAAGGTCGTCGAACTTTAGAATGACACGTCCGTAGAGTTTGACGCTCTGCCGGTAGCTTGGGCGCGCGATCTTCCACGGGCTGCCGTCACGCATCCAGGCATCGGGATGCTCGACCTGTTTGCCATTGATGAACTCCTGGCGAAAAAGACCGAACTCGTAATGAATGCCGTAACCGATGGCGGGGAGATTGACCGTGGACAGTGACTCCATGAAACAGGCGGCGAGGCGACCAAGGCCACCATTTCCGAGTCCCATGTCGGGTTCTTTTTGGAGAAGCTCGTCGAGATCTTTGCCCATCTCTTTGAGCGCCTGCTTGGTGACGTCGTAGAGGCCGGAGTTGCGGAGATTGTTTTCCAGCAAGCGCCCCATGAGATACTCCAGGGAGAGATAATGGACGCGACGAACGCCGGACTGGCGATGCTGAGCGCGGGACTTCGTAGCACCATCCATCACACGATCACGGACAGCTAGGCAGGTGGCGACCCACCAGTCATTGGGGCTGGCTGAGTCCACGAAGGCTCCGAGGGTGAAGCGGACGTGATTGATGATGGAGGCTTTGAGGCTCTCTGGGGTGTTACCGAGGTCGCAAGGGGCAGGGATCATGGATGGAAGATTGGGGGTCACCAAGTCACCCATTTGGGCAGCTCACGCGGTGCGATGACCAGGGTGATTTCGCCTTTGGGGGGCTTGGTTTGATAATGTAAAAGCACGATTCGGGCCGGACCGCGTTGGAATTCCTCAAACTTCTTCGTCAACTCGCGGGCGACGACGACTCGGTGCTCAGGCGCGTGGTTGGCGAGCATCTCCAAGGTATCGACAATGCGGTAAGGACTCTCGAAATAGACGCTGGTCGATTCACGCTGGAGTGCCGCGACGAGTTCCTTTTCACGCTGGCCTTTTTTATGCGGGAGACCGCCGCCAAAATAGAAGGGTGTCGTCGGCAGGCCTGAAGCTGCCAAGGCTGTGAGCACGGCGCTTGGGCCAGGGATGCCCTCGACACGCAGTCCGGCGGCGATGACGCTCTGAACCAGTCTTTGTCCTGGATCTGACACGGTGGGCATACCTGCATCTGAGATCAGCGCGACACTGCCGCCTGCCTGGATATGGGCGATGAGTTCGGGGATGCGGCGCGCTTCATTGTGCTCGTTTAAACTGATGAGCCGACTGCGGATGCCGTGATGGGAAAGTAGCCGTCCTGAGTGCCGAGTGTCTTCACAGGCGATGGCTCCGACGCATTTTAAGATGTCGAGCGCGCGCAGCGTGATGTCGCCCAGATTGCCAATGGGGGTGGCGACGAGATAGAGGGCGGCTTGGACACCGCTCTGGGGTGCTTCCAGACTGAGTGGTGAGTCATCCACCTCGGGGATGGCTTCAGCGCTGAGCGATTCCGATTCGGCCTCCATTACCAGCCTTCGGAGATTTCCACGGCTAGATTTCCAGCGAGACGTTGGGCTGCATCTTCGAGCGCTTGAGCTTCGGAGTTCTGAACGTTCGAGTCGAGGATGACATACGATATGCCACTGGCTGTCCCTTTATGGATAGGCTGACCGCTGGACGTGTCACGAATGACGAAGCTACTTGAGAGGCGCATCTGCAATTGAGACGTGCGCAAAACATTGGTGCGGGAGGAGCGAAACTGGCTGCGATCAGCGCGCACGACGATTCCTTCTAAAACAGCCTCAGCCTGATCTTTCGACACGATCTGGTAAGCGCCGTCCATTTGGATCTGCTTGATGAGAGCATTGGTGACCAATGACGCGAGGCGTGGTTCCAGCGTCTGATTCTCAAATGTCGGCACAGCGAGCTTGGTGATGCCGACGAGGTGATTGGGCTTTTGGCCACCTAGTTGGTAGCCTGCGCATCCTGTGAGCACAAAGCAGAAGCTGAGCAGAAAAAGGCGTGTCGTCATGAGATCAGGGTGCTGGGGTCGTTGGCTTTGGCGGCACGGGCAGTCCTGGTGCGGCAGGGATTGGCAGGAGCGCGGGCCTCTCTACAGGCACAGGTGGCAAAAGAGTGCCTGCTCCGGGTGCCATATCACTAGCCTTCGTTGGCAGAGTCGGCTCTGTCAGCGGGATGGGCATGAAGCTGTCGTTACCAGTGCGCATTCCAGGTTTCTGGCCCAGGCGGGCTAGCTCAGGAGCCATCGGCCCTATGTAGTCTGGGCGGCCCTTGAGATTTTTAGCACCAGACACGGTGTAGTCTTGATCAGGCTGGCCTTTTTTCGCATCAGAGACGGCCTCTGGGTCTGTGGCAGCAAGCTCGGCGAGCAGAGTGCGAGCTTCAGCAGAGGCTTCTGGAGAGCCATACTTGAGCGCCTCGTTGAAGTAGATGGCGGCGGCTTTGGTCTTGCCAGTGCGCATGTAAAATTTGCCAACCGTCAGAGATTGTCCGGCTTCCACGGCATTGATCTGACGAAGGCCAAGCTCAGCTTCTGTTGCGCGCTCACCTTTTGGATTGGTGGTCATGTAAGTCGTGAGGGCATCGCGGGCAGCGACGAGATTTGATTTATCCTCACTGCGGGCTGCGGCGACGCTGCTGATGGAACCAATACGGAACTGCGCTTCTTTGGCCTGCTGCGTGTTAGGGTAATTGTCCACCACCGTCTGATAAGCGAGCACCGACTTGTCTTTCTCACTGATGTCCTGGTAGATCTCAGCGATGCTGAACTGGCTAAGCGGAGCCAGCTTGCCGAAAGGCGCATTGGTGATGATCTTCTTATACATCCCGATCACCTCTTCACCGCCCATTTTCACGGGGACCAAAATGAGACTGCGCTCTTTTTTGCCACCCTTGGCGATCTCGGCGATTTCATATTGCTGCTGGATGGCATCTTCAAAGCGTGCACTTGAGCGATACTGATCAATGAAAGCCTGGAAAGCATCAAAGCCGACCGTCATGCTGCTGCTCTGACGGATAAGGATTGCGTTGGCATAAGAGGCCTCAGACGCAGCCACCGTGAAAGGGTAGAGCTTGATGATTTGCTCGTAGAGACCCTGGGCCTTGCCAGTGCGGCCATCCGTTTGAGCTGCACGGGCCTGCATCAGCAGCGCCGTGGCCTTGAATTCTTGTTGTTCGCGCTCGGAGGCGTTCGGAGCCTCTTTGGACTTCTTCTCGAACAGGCCCAAGAAGGCTGGCGAAGAGGTGGGGACGGCGAATAAGGTGGCTGCTGCGAAGGCAAAAGCAGGCAGGCGTTTGAGGGAAAGGGCTCTCATCGGAAGCTGATACTAAAGGCGTGTGAAAGATGCGTCAAGCTGGCAGAACCTACGTGGTGATTTTCGATCAAGGCTTCACGCCTCCTCGCTTCCAGCACCTTCCTCGCCATGACCCTCCTCAGCCATACGCTGGATGATGGTGCTGAGATACTCGATGTAGCCATGCACATCCAGGCTGTCCGCCTCGGGCTGGCCCTGCACGGAGTAAAGCCAGCCGACCTCATACGGGTCGGTGCGTACGACACAGGCGTCCTCCTTTAAGTAGGGGTTTCCGCCGACAAAGCTGCCGTTCATCACACAATAAACATCCGAGGCAGCCTTGAATCCCTCCACCCAGCCGACATTTTTGCCCGGCTCCACGGCGTCGCCGAGCTTCATCTGCCATTCGCAGTCCACGAGTTCCCCCAGCATCCGCGTGGCAAATTTGGTGAAACCTACCCGCCAGACATTCTCCTGCCCATCCACCTCAGCCATCCAGTAATGCGAGCGCGAGTAGCGGTAGGTTTCTGGAAAGCGGGCAGAAAAGCGGGCGTGCTTAAATCGGACAGTCGGGAGCGGCATGAGGAAAAGCGGTCAGATCTAGCCTTACTTCGCTTCAAAGCAAATCACATGCCCAGGAGCGTTGCGGACAAAAAGCTGACCATTTGCTAGCACTGGCGCGCTCCAGCAGCGGCCACTCAGAACTTGCGCGCGATTCAGCTCCTCAAACTTCTCCGCATTTGCCTTAGCGATGACTAGCTCACCTTTCTCCGTGAGAATGATCAGCCGCCCATCTGCCGCCATCTGCGAGCCAAAGCCCACCGACTTCTCCGCCCACAATTCCTTGCCATCGCTCAGGCGCACGCACTTGAGCGAGCAGCGGCTGTTTTGATCACCGTCGATTCCATACAGATGACCATCGATCAGCACGCTCGAGTTGAATTGATTTTTCAGCACCTTGCTCTCCCACACCTTCTCTGGCTGGCTGGCGCTGAGCTTTAAAAGCGTGCAGCCTTTGTTGTAGCCGCTGGAGATGAAAAGTTGATCACCACTGAGAATCGGGTCGGCCGCATTCACCCCGTAGCGCGTGTTCCATTTGTAGGACCACACTGGCGTGCCGCTCGCCACTTCCACCGCCACAAAGCTATCTCCAGAGCCGATCACCGCCAGCTTCTTGCCATCGCGAGTGATCGGGTAAGCCGTCGCATAGCCCGCGCTATCGGTATCGCTTTTCCAGACGATTTTGCCCGTGGCCTTCTCCACCGCCATGCCAGCCTTACCCACATTCAGAATAAGCAACTTGCCCTGCACCAGTGGCGATCCCGCGAATCCCCAGTCCGGGATGTTCGAGTCCGTTTCCTTCTGCACATTCTTTTCCCACACCACCTTGCCCGTCGCTGCCTCCAGGCAAATGAGATCACCCCAGCGGCTGAGTTGATACACCTTATCGCCATCAATTGTCGGCGTGGCAGAGGTGCCGCCCTCATAATATTTATCACCCAGATCCGCTTTATACTCGTGCTTCCAGAGCACCTTACCCGACTTCGCCTCCAGGCAGAAAACGCTGTCCTTATCATCCGCATGACCCGTGGTGAAGACACGCCCCTCGCCCACCACAAAAGAAGAAAACCCCAGTCCCACTTCAGCCTCCCAGAGCATCTTCGGCTCACCGCTTAGCTTCCAGTCCTTCTCGGTGGAAAGGCCATCGTAAGTCGGCCCACGCCAGATCGGCCAGTCGGCTGCCATCGCAAAAGATGCCGTCAGAGCCAGGGATGCCACACAGGAGCTGTGAATGAGATTTTTCATGCTACCTGAGATACGCCCGTTCGGTAGCGAATCGCAACCCGACTTTTGCAAGACTGCGGATCGTGTTAGGCGATAGCGGGTAGGGAGCTTGGTCCTCCAAGCTCCGTTCATTGAAGGCGGATGGCGGACCAGCCGCCCTAGTGCGCTGTGGAGCGTCACGATCCTCCGAGGTGGAAGACCTCGACCACTTGGAACCGCGTTCTGGGTGAGAACTTGAAGTAACTGCGTCGCCGCGAGGCGGGGTGGAGAGCAACTAAAAGAACCTGATAGACGACAATCCCGCAGGCGCAGGATGAACACGATTCGGCCACAACAGAACGGCGAGCCTGCTAGTCAATGGCGAAGCTCTGATGCGCTTGCGCAGCAGACCGCGACGGGAGACACGGAACCTGTGGTGGAGAATGTTGAGGTGGTTGGTGGTCGTATGTCAGGCAAGGATTATGCCGTGAACACAGGAACCGGAGCGCAGCGGAGATAGACAGCCGACAGGCTGCCCCGCAGAAGTGAGCGCAGCGAATCAAATCGGCCAACGCAGGAACGTCGTCAGACGGCTGGCAGAGCCGACCGAAGGGAGACAGACAGCGAGGAACGAGCTGCCCCGAAGGGGTGAGCAAGAGCGAATCAACGGTGACAGGAAAGAAGATCATCAAAGTGAAGGGCACAGCTATGGATTTAGACCCGGGCGCAGTTGTCATGATGCCCTTCGCCGTGTGGGTGAGCTGCTGCAAAGTGGTGCCGTCCATGGGGTGGACGTGGACATCAAGGGCTACTTTGACAGCATCTCGCACCAGCGCCTTATGGAGTTGGTCGGAGAGCGCATCGCCAACGGGCGAGTGCTCGCGCTGATCGAAAGCTTCCTCAAGCAGCACATCATGGAACCAATGGGATGGATCGAGCCGGAAGAGAGAGAAGAGGGCACGCCGCAAGGCGGAGTCATCAGTCCACTGCTGGCAAACATCTACCTCAACCCACTCGACCACCTGATGAGCCGGAGCGGATACGAGACGATCAGGTATGCCGACGACATGGTGATCCTATGTCACAGCGCCGAAGCCGCCGAGAACGCACTGGCAATACTGCGCGAGTGGAGCGCCCAAGCCGGATTAGAACTTCATCCGCAGAAGACCAAGATCGTGGACATGGGGCAACCCCAAGCCCACTTCGACTTCCTCGGCTACCGGTTCTGGCACGGCAAAACCAGCGGACGCATTCGCCGGTTCATCCGTTCTAAGAGCCTGAAGAAGTTCAGAGAAGCCATCAAGCCATTCACACGGCGCACCAGAGGGCAGGGCATGAGCGCCATCGCGCAACGGCTCAAGCCACGGCTGGCAGGCTTCTACAACTACTTTAAGCACGCCCGCACCGATGCGCTGGCGGAAGTGGACTGATGGATTCGGGTAAGGTTGCGAAGCATCCTGCGCAAACGCGCAGGGATTCGAGGGAAGGGCAGAGGACTCGACCATCACCGCTGGCCCAACAGCTACTTTGCCAAGCTAGGCGTCTTCAACCTGGAAGAAGCTCAGAAACTGGAAATCATGAGCCTGCGTGTAGCAGCCAACTTCTAATTGGAGAGCCGGATGCGGGAAAGCCGCCAGTCCGGTTCGGAGGGAGGGGTGGCGCAGTCAATGCGCCGTTCCTACCCCTATCCTGACAAGCGCCAGCAGCAGTTCACCCATCTTATTGGCCAGTGATTGCGTCTCCGTCTGAGTGGGTGAATCGCTCACCACGAGGCCCAGAGTCGTCGCCGCATTCGAGTTGCTGCTGGTGCCATAACGGCGTTTTCGAGTTGCGCTAGCCGAGCACTCAGGTGAGTCGGGAGAGGATTTGAAGCATAGAATGCTCGCAGAATATATTGAAAGCGTCGGCCACTACCGTGAGACAATAACAAGGATACTTTCTGATCTCAATAAATGAGAACATGGTGTTATCGGCTACTTTGCTTCGCACATGCTGGTTGCAAAAGCGCCGCGCCCGTCCTGCTTTAGGCAATGACCGAATCACTCACCCGCCACCTCCAAAAAACCGGCGTCATCGCTGTGCTCATGATTGACCGTGCTGACGACGCCGTGCCGCTGGCGCGAGCTTTGCTCGCAG
>JBEBGU010000113.1:0-8932 GCA_040081325.1 Prosthecobacter sp. | reverse complement strand
ATTCGAAGCGGCGGAGGGTGGTAGAGGCGGGTGATGGAAGCGGTGGTGGGGACTGTATTGACTCCGTTGACGGGATTGACGGTGTTGATGCCATCAATTCGGTCAGTTCTGTCAATTCGGTCAGTTCTTCCTCTTCATCTCGCAGCAGCCGCTCCACACACTCGATGACGGCGGCAGGATCGTGCCACCAGTCTTTCGCAAGTATCACGAGCACCTGCCAGCCGAAGGCTTTGAGGATGCTGGGCTGGGTGTGGAAGCGTTCCAGCACGCCGGTTTGGCCGGTGACATCGAGCAGGAGGCCGACTTGATGCTGCGTGGCTCCTTTGGCTCGCACGGCGACATCGCAGCGGAAGCGGCTCTGGCCGATTTGGGTGTCGGCGTCCCAGCCGCGGGCTTTGAGAGCGGTGGCGATCTGTTTGGCGAGAGCGGCGGAGGTTTGTTCGAGGCTCAAAGCAGCGCGTTTGAGCGGATTGAGGCCGTCGATCACTTGGCGAGCGAGTGCGACGTCACCACGAGAGAGGCTTTCGGCGTAGTGGAGGAAGTTTTTGAGCGCATTGGCTCCGTCGTTGTAGTCGTTGGTGATGTCGCTGTGGCGCAGGCTGCTGAGCAGGACCATGTGCTGGCGGGCGCGGCTGAAGATGACGTTGAGTCGCTTTTCGCCGCCGCGCTGATTGATGGGGCCGAAGTTCATCAGGATGCGGCCATTCACATCGCGGCCGTAGCAGACGGACATGAGGATTATGTCGCGCTCGTCGCCCTGGATGTTTTCGAGGTTCTTCACGAACAAGCCGCAGAACTGGTCATCCTCCTCGCGGATGTATTCGGCCTCCAAAAGCGAGGCGAAGGCCGGATCGGTCTCGGCGAGCGAATCGAGCGCACTTTCGATCTCGCCTTGCTGTGCCTCGCTGAAGGCGGCGATGCCGATGCTGAGCTTCGTTTCGCTCGAAAGTAGCGTGCGGACGATTTGCGCGATGCTGGCGGCCTCGCCGGCATTGCGACGGTTTTCATACGGCATGGCCTCGCAGTGGATGAAACTGATGGGACGGCTCAAAAGCTGCGGAACGAGCGTGGCGGCCTCTTCAGGTGATTTGATGCGCGTTTCGCCGCTGTCGCGCAGGGCAAGCTGACGATCCGGGATGGTGTAAAGCTCGCCGCCATAGAAGGCGGCATTGCTGAAGCTGATGAGCGCCTCGTAGCGACTACGGTAATGCCACGCGAGCAGGGTGCTGGGCAGATTGCGGGCGCTTTGAGCGAGGAAGCTGTCGGCATCCATGAGGACGCTGATTTTTTCGCCCTCTTCTTCGAGCGTGATCTCGTCTTCTTCATCGCTGCTGGTGCTGAAGAAGCTGGTGGGCGGTAGCTGCATCTCATCGCCGACGACGATAACTTGCTGGGCTCGATATGCGGCGGGCACGGCCTCCTCGACAGGGATCTGGCTGGCCTCGTCAAAGATGACGACATCAAAGGAAGAGGCATCCAGCGGCAGCGTGTCGGAGACGGAGAGCGGACTCATGAGCCAGATCGGCTTCAAATCACGCACCACCTCGCCGCTGTCGCCTGCGGCGAGATCGCGGATGCTTTTGTAGCGCATGGTTTTGCCAAACTCGTGCTCCAGCTCGCGTCGGCCGGTGGTGAAAGTCTTTTTGAAGAGCTTCTGTTCCGGCGTGAGCACGGTGGCGGATTGATTCGCGAGCTGCACGTGCTCCATGAAGCGTTTGCGAGCCTGAGAGCGAATCCATCCGGCATTGTGATCGAGCCACTGGCGATGCGATCTGGCCACGCGGTCGAGTTTTTGCTTCAACACATGCCCGTCGAAGCGCTGCAAGCTGCGGTCTGCGCGGTAAAGCTCGGCCAGTGATTTCGCGGCGCAGGCGGACTCGAGTTGGGCGGCAGTCCAGTCACGGGTGCGAACGGCGCGGGCAAGTTTGGAGCAGTAGGCAGGAGAATGGGGGCAGGAGAATGATTTTTCAGGGCATTCTTCTGCCCCCATTCTTCTGCCTAGATCCGGCTTTGGAGTCGTGAGAGCGCCAAGGTCTCGCAACGCAGGGAGAAGCTCAGGCAAAGCATCCATGTCCTCCAGCATCTCGCGGATGGCGGCGGCGAGAGCGGCGAGGCTGTGGTGCTCGGGTTCAAAGAGCGTGCTGCTCAGATCACGACGAAGCTGCGCAAAGCCCGGCGCGAGGTCGGCGAGCATTTCGACGAGGGCCGCGCCTTGCTGGGAGGAGAGCAGTTTTTCGCGAAGGGCGAGTGCAGCAGGCGAGGCATCGCTGGCAGAGAGCGTGGCGAGCTGGCTGCGAAGCGTCTCGGGATCGTCGGAGGCAAATTGCTGCTCGCATTGATCCGTCACGGCTTCCACTTCGGCGTTCGCCGCGTGCTCGGCGGCGAGTTCGGAGAGCACCTTGGCCCAGGTGGGCTTCACCGCGTGTTTGCTGAATTCATACGAGGCATTCAGCACCTTGCGCAGTCGCCACCAGGCGGGGTTCAGGAAGGAGAAGAAGCCTTGAAGCTTTTCAGCTTGAGCCAAGGCGGAGGCAGTTTCGTCCGCAGGCAGCTTCTCGCGCCAGTGGGTAGTCTTCTTTTGCGCGGCGTCGAGAGCTTTGCGCTTCTTCACGTAGTCGGCGCAGAGTTTGGCAAAGGCTCCGCTGGTGCTGCTGTTGGCATCCAGCAGTCCGAGGAGATTTTTTCGAGCAAGCGGCAGCATACGCGTGGTCGATTCGAGGAGCTGGGCGACTTCGTCCAGCGTGTCCCAGTGCTCCATGGGCAAGCCCGTTTGCTGAAGCGCATCATCGAGATTGCTGAGGCGTTGTTCCAGGCCTTCGAGGCGTGCGGGAGTGGCTTCGAGGTCGTTGAGCCAACGCAGCGGATGTTTGGCGAAAATCGGAGCCGCGCCGAGGTCTTCGAGGGCGTTGGCGAGCCGGAGCACGCTGTCGCCTCCTTGCTGCCATTCGGGGTAGTCTGGCAGATTTTCGTCCAAATCGGGTTCAGCGGCCTCAAAGCCGTTTCGAAGCTCGATGAGGCGCAAAAGCAGCGGATTGGCTGCGGCGCTGGACTGGGTAAATTTCTCCAAAGCAGCCAGTTCGGCCTCCAAAGTGCTCAAAGCGGCATTTCGCTTCGATTCGCTCGCATCGGCGGCGGATCCGGTGTCGAGCCACTGCTCGTAGGTTTGCTTCAGATTGAGGATGAATTCTTTTTTGTCGGTCTGCGAGTCATGGATGAGGCAGCACAGTTCATCCAGGCCCTGCTGACGCAGGCGATGGAAGACGACATCGATGGCCGCACGCTTTTCACAGACGAAGAGCACACGCTTCCCGAGCGCCACGTAGTCGGCGATGAGGTTGGTGATGGTTTGCGATTTACCGGTGCCGGGCGGACCTTGAATGATGAAGCTCTCGCCGGTGCGTGCCCGTGCGATGGCACCGGTCTGCGTGGCATCCGCCGCGATGATCAGATGCTGCTGTGAGGGTGGCAAAATGGGGATCGGCGGCGCCTCGACGGCGCGTGGCTCCAGCGAGAAGACGCGATCAAAGGCGGCGTTCGGCACATCGCTGGCGATGAGCTGCGAGTAGTCCCGCACGAGCGTCATCTTGCGGTAGTTGAAGTTTGCCAGTGTGAGCGAGCAGAGGTCGAACTCCCACGAGTAGGGATTGCCGAGCGAGTCCTCGACGATGGAGAAGGTCTTGCGCTCGGTTTCCGCGACCATGTTGAGCTGGCGCGGCAGCGGTGGTGCTCCGGCGAGATCACGCAGCGGCAGCGGCGCGGGCACGATCTTCTTTTGGAAGACCTGAAGGCCGAGCGGGCGAAAGTCGGCCTTGTCATAGCTGTAGTCCACCTTCGCGGCCGTGATGCGGCGACCCGTACGAGCCATGCGACGGCGATACTGATCGACGCGCTGCTTTGCCTTCTCGTGGAAGAGCTGAATGCGCGGTTTCTCGGTGAGCGTGAGGCTCACGCCGGGCTCGCTGGCGTGAATCTGCGCCTTCAACTGCTCATGAAAGGCGGTGAGCGTGGTCGTGCGCAGGTCGATGGTCTCCGGCAGGTCGAGATTGTAGAGCTGCTTCAGATGGTGCCGCAGTGCGGGGTTCACCTCGGCCACGGTGTCGCTGGGTTCGAGGGTGTAGTGGTCTTTGACGCCTTTTTTCTTCGTCAACTCGACCGGTAGGAGCAGCAAGGGCGAGTGGATGCGCTCCTGCGGTGCTTCTTTGAGATTGTGCCATCGCAAAAAGGTCAGCACGAGCCTGAGCTGCGAGAATCCATACTCTGCGCGGTCTCGGCGGGCCTCGCTGATGAGCTTGTCGAGCTGTCCCGGCAGATACGGAGCCTCCTCCATGCGCAGCCAGCGATTCAGCGCGAGCGTGTTTCCAGCGCTGATGTCCTGCGCGAGTGATTCGTGCCAGTAGAGCAAGTCCTCCGGCTTCACATTCCGGTAGTCGAGCACCAGCGGCACACTAGCGATGGTGAGGTTCAGCGTGGACTGCGTGCTCTTGAAGTAGAGCAGCTTGTTTCGCCGCGAGACTTCGAAAAGGCGATCACGCAGATGGGTCTGGATGACGGCACGTTTGTCCTTCTTGCTGCCTTTTTCCAATCCGGGCAGTGAGGTGATGTCGATGTCCACCGGCTGATCGCGATACGTGTCCAGCCTGCGGATCAGCGAGGGCAAATCCTGTGCCCGCTTGCCACGATGCAGCTCCGTCATCTCCGTGATGACACTGGCAAGCACGGGGTGCAGCCGACGCGAGAGCGCGAAGAGATTCGTGCGTGAGTTCGCAAAGAGCGAGACATCCTCTGCATCCGTGAAATCCAGCCCGCTGGCCAAGCTGGCGAGGATGAGGCCGAGCGAGAACACGTCGGTCAGCTCGTCGTGATGACCGATGACATGCTCCCAGGCCGTGTAGCCTGGTAAATAGACCGGCCGTGTGATGTCCGCGTCTGCACTGCCGACATCGAGGTTCGTGACGTTCTGCGCAAAGGTGTCGATGTCCGTCTCGCGCTTCGATTCGCCGATGACTTCGAGTCCGCGCGACTGCGTGGCCAGCAGCTCGCGCAAACGGCTGTCGTTTCGCTCTGAAGGCACGCCAACAGGCGAAACCAGACTGAGGGAGCGATCTTCGATCACCCGAAGGCCAGAAAGACCGCGCAATGGCGCGACATCACCCCTTTTGTGAATCGTGAGCACCTCGCGCATCAACGGCAGCACGGCGGCAAGCACGTCCTCGGTCTCAAAACCGCCACGGTCGATGCCTTGTGTGAGGAAAGTGATGAACTCGCTCATGCCAGTGCCTCCTTGAATTTTTTGAGGTCTTTGGCTTTCACCTTCAGCTCCTTGGTGAGCAGTTTTTCGAAGGCACCGAGGCACTCCAGGTCGCGAGCGAACTCCAGACAACGCTCGATGGGCGCATCGTCGAGATCGGGATCGACGGCGCAGAAGTCGAGCATGAGTTGGGCGAAGTATTCGCGGTGCGAGGCAGGACGCTCGGCGAGTTCGGTGAGGATGGTGGCATCGGGCGCGGGTTTGAATTCGCGGAAGAAGAGCCGCGCATGAGCGAGAACGGCCTCGGTTTGGAACCAAGTGGGCTCCAGCAAGTGCGCGAGGAAACGTCGGGTAAGTGCGGCCAACTCGGATTGTTGCACGAGGGTGAGGTCATCGAGCCCTTCATCGAAATCGAGCATCTTGGCGATGGTTTCTTCGAGTGATTCGTCCTCTTCGACCCAAAGCTGAAGCGCCCGCGCCCGGATGAAGGTCTCGGGATGGGTGAGCTGATCGGTCTTTGGCTTCGATTTGGAGAAAATCTCCTCCGCTTGGGCGAGGTAGCTCTTGGCGCTCACCTGGGCGAGCCCCGTGGTCGTTTTGACCAAGCCTGCGACGGCGGTTTCGAGGCTATTCGTGGCCAAGTAGGCTCCACGGTCTGCAAATAGCTCGGTGGCAAGCCGCCAAACGCGGGCGCTTTGAGCATGAGCAGGCTCCGCGCCGGGATGCGAGGCCGCCGAGTGCAGGATGCGGTCAGCCAGATAATACGCACCGTCTTCCATCTGCCAGAGGTGATGATGCGCCAGCTCATGCCCAATGACGCCACGCAACTCATCCGCCGAAAGCAGCGAAAGGATCGGGCCGGAGAAAATGACATGCGCCTCGCCCGGCAGGTGGCAGACCGCCGCGTTCGGCGCGGTGGCGTCCTGCGCTTGATAAGCGAAAACCTTGGCCTGAATGCCGAGCGCCGAACACGCGGCCGCAATCTCCCGAAACACCTCTGGATGGGCCTCGGCATCGAGGCGGTAAGTGTCACGCAGCAGCGAAAGCCGGACCTGCTCGGCATCCGTGGCCGATTTCTCCTTTTCCGCAAACCATCGCCAGACTTCCTTCTCCTCGCCACGCAGCCATTCGGCGAGGGAGCGATGCTGGGTGAGGGGCGAGAGAGTTGCAGGCATTGCGGGTACTCAAGCGAGGGGCTGAAACGTCGTCAAACAGCGGTCTAAGAATCTATCGAAAGACCATCGCGGTGTTCTCGTTGCCATGTCACCCCCAAATGAGCACTTTCACCTTCCAGAAACACCTTTCCCGTCGCGCGATGCTGCGTGGCGCGGGCATCACGCTCGGACTTCCGTTGCTCGAAGCGATGACTCCGGCTTTCGCGGCGGTGAAGGAGACGAAACGGGCGAAACGCTTCGTCGGCATGAGTTTGGCGTTGGGGCTGCACAATCCGAATTTGGTGCCGGAGGGCGCTGGACGCGGCTACAAGCCCTCGCGGTATCTCGCGGGCATTCAGGATTTGCGTGAGGATTTCACGGTGGTGTCGGGTTCGTCGCATCCGGGGGTCACAGGCGGTCACACGGCGGAGGGAAGCATCTTTTCGGCTTGTCCGAATGCGCGGGGCTCGACGACGCGGAACACGATCTCGCTCGATCAGCTCATGGCGAAGCACTTGGGGCATGAGACGCGCTTTCCGTCGCTCGTTTTGAATACGAATTCGCAGACGAGCCCTAGCTACACGGAGAATGGCTCGATGATTCCGGCGGAGAACAGCGCGATGAAGCTCTTCACACGGCTTTTTGTGAATGACACGGCCGCGGAGCAGGAGCGGCAGGCCGAATTGATTCGCCAGGGCCGCAGCGTGATGGATGTCGTCGGTGCCGAGGCGAAATCGCTCCAGCGCGAGCTCGGCTCCGGTGATCGCGACAAGCTCGACGCATGGTTCACGAGCGTGCGAGAACTGGAGCAGCGTCTCGCTGCGAACGAGGCCTGGACGCACAAACCGAAGCCGAAAGTCAGCCTCGCTCCGCCGCGTCAGATCCCGCGTGACAACGAAGTGGCCGTCGAGCGCATCTATCTCGACATCGTGCACATGGCGCTGGCCACGGACAGCACACGCTTCATCACGCTGCACGTCACCGGCAACAACGTGCAGGGCATCGAAGGCGTGGATGAAAGCTACCACAATCTCAGCCACCACGGCATGGACGAGGAAAAGCTCGCGCAGCTTGCCCTCGTCGAGCAGGGCGTGATCCACGAATGGGCCGCCTTCCTGCGCAAACTGAAGACCGACATGCTGCTCGATGACACGATGGTGCTCCTCACCTCGAACCTCGGCAACGCCTCCGCCCACGACAACAAGAACATGCCCGTTCTCTTCGCCGGCGGCGGCTTCAAGCTCGTCCAGCACCTCGCCTTTGATCAAAAAGAGAACTATCCGCTGCCGAATCTGTATTTGAGTGCGTTGCAGCGCCTCGGTCTGGAAGAGCAACGGTTTGCGACGAGCGACAAGACGATGAGAGGTCTGGAGACGGCCTGAGTTTTATCATGAAATATTCCCGACCGTCTTGCTTAACCTAGGAATCGCACTAGCCCAGGATCGATAGCCATTCGCTCCAAAGTTGATGACCCGTGTACTGCAATCAGATCGTCACAATTGTGATCAGCTTTCTCGAAACACTCAGATTGAGTGATGTATGAAGCGCTCAGTAAACTTGAGGGTCGGCTGCGTGTCCGCGTACGTGTGATTGAGAACTGGGATTTTGAAAAATTCATGGACCAAGTCGCTGACTATAACAAGGGGGCCAAGCGCGCCAAGAAACCCGAGGTCGATGCTAGCCCTCGTGGCAACGTCATCTATGTAAATGAAATCTATGAGAAGATGGACGAAGAATTTTTGAAGGTCGCACGCACAGAACGTGATCGCTCCGGATTTGGCAAATTTCAGCGCAGCGTCAATGGACTCATTGATCGGGGTATCCCCGTTATGTGGAGCGTCTCACTCGGTCTCTTGCCTGAGCCTGAAGTGCCATAGGCCAGTGGCGGCCATATGCGTCTGATCATTGGTTATAACACGAAGACCAGTGAGATTTTTTACACAGACTCCTGGGGTGCTGAACATGCTCTCAAGCGTATGCCCGTCGTGAATGCGTTCACCATGACCACTGGCATGTATTATATGGAGCCGATGACGAAGTGAATTTTGCGATAAAAATCATTGTCCCCAGAGAACGGATTCAATATTCTGTCGGCCTATGGGATATTTATCTTGGATTATTGTTGGCCTCATTGGTGGCGCTCTGGGCAAAGTTCTCCATCCGGGTGATGACTCGAATGGCCTCTTCCGTACGATCATTCTAGGCATCCTCGGGGGTGTTCTGGGCAACGTCATCGCCACCAAAGTCCTTGGATGGGGTTCGATGACAGGGATTGATTTTCGCAGCATCGGCATCGCTGCCGTCGGATCATTGGCGTTGCTGCTGATTCTGCGTGTGTTTAGAAAGAAGTGACGCCGCAAGCTGCCGAGCTAAGCAGTAAAAAAGTGTTTGCCGCGATGCAGGGTTTACCCTTGAATCGCGGCTTCTTTTTGACCCCATGAAATCCCCTTCCTCTTCCGCAGTTCAGCAGCCTGACATGAAATTGTTCTGGGCCTGCTTCATCGCCCTCGTCGCCACCTCCTTCGTCTTC